>NZ_JBFREL010000010.1:0-203121 GCF_052114265.1 Paenibacillus sp. MCAF9 | reverse complement strand
CTGATGAAGAAAGCAACCATAGACCAAAAGAAAAAAATAGCCGTACAGGAATAGACCACCCTGTACGGCTATTTTTCATATTTTGCAATATTTCTGTTCAAAGCGAGCTATCCCTTCAGTGAGCTTAACGCTTTTGGGACAGCCCCTTTTTAACATTTTAGCAGAGGCGGGGTTGTACAGTGATCTGGATCGAAAATGTCAGCAAAACGTATCAACAGGGCAAACAGAACATCCATGCGATTAAGGACGCGAATCTGCATATTCGTAAAGGGGAAATTTTCGGCATTATCGGCTACAGCGGAGCAGGCAAAAGCACGCTTCTGCGCTGCATCAACTATTTGGAGCGGCCGACTGCTGGCAGTATACGTATAAACAACACGGATCTGGCATCGCTTAGCGAGCAGGAGCTGCGCATTATGCGGCGGAAAATCGGAATGATTTTTCAAAACTTCAACTTGCTTATGTCGAGTACCGTCTATGAGAATATAGCCTCTCCGCTCGTGCTTGCAGGTGCTCCAAAGAAACAAATTGAAGCAAGGGTAAGTGAGCTTCTGAAGCTTGTGGATCTTGAGGATAAACGTGACAGCTACCCCGCTCAATTGTCTGGAGGACAGAAGCAGCGTGTGGCGATTGCAAGGGCGCTTGCCAACGAGCCGGAAATCTTGTTATGCGATGAAGCGACATCGGCGCTTGATCCGCAGACGACCGATTCGATCCTGCATTTGCTGCTCGACATTCATCGTTCCTATGGAATTACGATTGTGCTTATCACCCATGAGATGTATGTGTTGAAAAAGATATGTGATCGAGCAGCCGTTATGGAGAGCGGCATCATTGTAGAGCAGGGCTCTATTTTGGAGCTGTTTACGAAACCGCAAACGGATACGACCAAAAAATTTACGAAAAGCGTGTTTGATGCGGATTTGCCGCAGGAGCTGCTTAACAAAGCTAACCACCCCGCAGAGCCAAAACATCTGCTTCGCATCTCCTTCATTGGGGAAACGGTAAGCGAGCCTATACTCGCAGATTTGACGCTGCGCTATCAGCTTCGGCCAAGCATTTTGTACGGGAATATAACGAAAATTAAAGATACCGTGTTTGGTTTTCTCTTAATTAGTTTGCCGGGCGAATCGACTGCCATAGAAGAAGGAATTGCATACATGGTACAAAACGGAATGCAGGTGGAGGTGCTTAAGCATGCTGGATAGCTTCTTCAGAAGCCTCGCCGAGAACCATGATCTATACACAGAAGCGCTAGGGGAAACGGCGGCGATGGTTGTCTATTCCTTGTTTTTCTCCACTATTATTGGCTTGTTTCTGGGCATTTGCCTAGTCGTGCTGCGCCCAAATCATATTTATGAGAACAAGGTGCTCTATCATCTGTTAAACACAGTCATCAATGTGCTGCGGTCTGTCCCGTTCATCATTATTTTAATAGCGATCATTCCCATTACGAAATGGATTGTGCATACGACAATCGGAGTGAGGGGAGCAATCGTTCCGCTTGTCTTTTATACTGCGCCTTATATTGCGAGGCTTATCGAATCGGCTTTGCTGGAGGTGAATCCCGGTGTTATTGAAGCATTTCAAGCGATGGGAGCCTCGCGCCGGCAAATCATTTGGCGGGTTATTTTGAAGGAAGCAAGACCTGGGATCGTGCTTGGTTTAACCATCGCAACGATTGGATTAATCGGCGCAACAGCGATGGCGGGTGTACTTGGCGCAGGCGGTTTAGGCGATGTGGCGATTAGATACGGCTACCAGCGCTGGGAGCCCGACGTGATGTACGTTTGTGTCATTATTCTTATTTTACTCGTACAGCTGATGCAGTCAGCGGGCAATCGCATATCGAAGAAGCTGCGCAAGCACTAGTTGAAACGTTATAGCGGCCTGCCCGCATTCTGCGAATGAACTCCTGAGATAATCGGGAGTTTTTTTTCGTTTATCCTTCGATCCTGCGATTGCAAACCATTTCGCAGCTTTAACGGCTTTTTTATAAGCAGCTTGTATGGTACTATCGATGGGCAATAAAAGAAAGCGCTTCATTATAGCTTGCGTTAAAATAGAAATAAGGACAACTGGGGAACGAGGGGATACGGTGTTCAGATCGCTTGATAAGAAAATGAAAATTATTTTGCTATCGGTCATTGTTTTATATGTGATCTTATCCAGCATGCTCGTATTTCGGACCATGGAGAACAAAAGCTCGGAAATGCAGCGTCAGCTTTCCCTTCAATATACAGGCCAGCAGCACAAAAACGCCCAGCTGTTTATGAAATGGATGGAGGAAATGGCTAGTTTGGTGACAAACAATACAGCCGTTCATGCTTCCCTCACAAGCAGCGAATATGACAATACCATTCCGCCGATATTGGACGGCATGATTTCATCCAACCTCTATATTTTAGATATGGTGATGTACGGGAATAGCGGCAGCGTGTACGCATCAAGCAACGTATCAGCGATACGCTCGTTCCAAGAGACTCAGAAGCTTCCCGAATATACGAAGTTTTTAAGCTCAGATTTAACGTCCGAATGGATTGTACAAGCTTCGAGCTCGCTCGTGTACAAGAACACAGATCCACGCAGAAAGCTGGTTTATGTGGCCAAAATCATCGATACAAATGAGAAGATAACGGGCCTGCTTCTCATGAATGTGGATTTGAAAAAGATGAGCAGCTTCTATCATGCCGACGATCCTGAATTGTATGGCCGTCATCCTACCTATATTATTACGCATGATCATGCGATTTTGAATGCAAATGGCTTGCAGGAAGAGCCTAACGATGTGATTTGGGAAACGCTGCAGGAGGATACACAAGAAGAAGCAAATGAGGAAATGACGATCAATCAGACGGAAGAGGGCATTGTTTTGTTATATCGCTTGTATCATTCCGATGATCGAATCGCGATTCTAATCTCAGGCGAGCCGATCAAAAGCGAACTCCGACTGCTAAGAAATACGCTGATCGGAGTTGGCGCTTTTATTTTGGCACTATTTTTTATACTGATTAAGCGGCTGTCTCGCAGCATTCTAGATCCATTAAAGGATTTGTACAAAAAAATGCGCAGACATCATGAGATTTGATCTAGGCTGAGGCGAATCCGAATAAGGGCAGTCGTTCCTTTTCCGGGTTCGCTCGTTATCGTGAGTCCCGATTCCTTGCCGTATTCGAGCTTAATCCTCTCGTCAACGTTTCTCAGGCCGTAACCGCTTTGAAACAACACATTTTTGTCGGTGCTTTGAATGTTGGATTTGCTTTTAAACCCTACCCCGTCATCCTTAATTTCAAAATACAGATAGGTTTCGTCTCGCCAGCTCTTAACCTCGACTAATCCTTTTCCTTGTTTCTCACTCATGCCATGTTTAATGGCGTTCTCCACTAATGGCTGAAGAATAAGCTTCAAGATGCGAATTTTCCGAAGCGGCTCCGGAATATCGTAGGTGACATCATATTTGTCTGGAAAACGCATCAGCTCAACGGTTACAAAGCTTTTTACCAGCCGAATCTCTTCCTCAACGGGTATATGCTTGTCCCCTTTATGAAGGCTGATTCGGAAGAAGGTTGCTAACGCAGAGATCATTCTCTCGATTTCAGGTTGTTTTTTCAGCCTGGCCGTCCAAGTGATCGCATCGAGCGTATTGTACAAAAAATGCGGATTGATTTGCGATTGCAAAGCGGTTAGCTCCATCACTCGCTGCTTTTCCTTTTCCTCATTGTTCTCATGAATGAGGTTGTTAATTCGGTCGATCATCGTGTAATAGCTGTTTTCCAGCTCACTGATTTCGTCGCTCGGCTTGTTTCGATCATTCATAAGCTGCAGCCCGGACTTTCCTATCGCACCCAGCTTCTTTGTCAAATTGAAAACAGGTTCGGTAATTTTGGACGCCAAATAAAAAGATAGAGCTAAGAGACCAACAAAAACGAGCAAAGCGAAATACAGCGCATTGCGGTTTCCTTCCGTAATCGCAGCAAACAATTGTGGCCGCGATACAACGGAAACAAGCTTCCAGCTGACGCCGAATCGGTTCAGGCGGTCGCTCAGCGGATACGTGCTCAAAACATAGTTTTCATGCCCCGATGAT
This sequence comes from Paenibacillus sp. MCAF9, assembly GCF_052114265.1. Lineage (NCBI taxonomy): Bacteria > Bacillati > Bacillota > Bacilli > Caryophanales > Paenibacillaceae > Paenibacillus > Paenibacillus sp. MCAF9. The sequence continues at coordinate 199,034 of NZ_JBFREL010000010.1, read as the reverse complement.
ACGTTTCGATAACCTGCCGTTTCGCCGGGATGGAACGAATCCGATTCCAGAAGAGTATTGCCGACCACCCGTTTATCGGGATGTGATATCACTTCATTAGTGACCGAGGCGATATAGGAATAGCCTAACCCCTCAAACGCTGGCTTATAAAGATTAAACAGCGAAGATTCCTTCACATAGACGAGTATTGTTCCAATGTTTTGGCCTGTATTGAAATTGCGATATTTTTGTCCGAAAACGATATAGGCGTCACCTTTAGCGTTATGCTTCACCTTACCGATAACAGGTAAAATAGACTCCTCGATTTTGGATAGCAGCAGGTCATCCGGATCTTCAAAAATTTCTGTATCGGCGACATATCGGTAACGGGTGCCTTCATTTGTAATGATCACCACGTCGCCGATCAGCTCGTTTTTGGCGACGATGCCTTCCATCAGCGAACGAATACGCGTTTTTTTCTCATCCTCTGCAATGGACAAGTCGCCGATTAGGCGGTAAATGTCTGTATTGACGAGGAAACGGAGCGAAAGCATTTGGATATCATCGACGATCAGCTCTAAGCTGAGTCCGATCTCTTTTTGAATATTGCCAATGTGATTGTACAAATTGTTTTTGAGATACGTGTGCGCGTAAATGTTGAACACACCCAGCATCAAAGTGAGATGCAGCGTCAATCCGGCGATGATGACAAAGACGATTCGGGTTCTAATGTTCATTTTACGCAAAATAGAGGACGACTTGTCGCTGCGATCCTGCTTATTGTTGATATTTGGCATATTCGCTAGGAGACATCCCGGTCATTTTGCGGAAAATTTGGCTAAAATATTTGGAATCGCCGAAGCCGACATGCAGACCGACCTCATAAACGCGGTAGGAGGAGTAGCGCAGCAAACGCTTAGCCTCATCGATGCGATATTCCGTCAGGCACTCATAAAACGTTTTGTTCAGATCCTTCCTAAACAAATGCATCAGATGAGTTGGGCTGACATGAACCTTCTCGGCAACCATGTCGGCTGTAATGTTATCTGCAAAATGAAGTCTAATATAGGCGAGCGCGTCCCGAACCTCGCGTCTTGAGCCTGAACGTTCATTTTCTGATTCGAATAAAACGCCGCCTAATCCAGAGATGGATTTGCGTGCCGCCTCGCGTGCTTTCACAAAAGCAGTGTGTATGCCCGCATAGCGGTCAGCTGCTTCAGTGAAGCCTACCGTCAATTGGAAGCCGGCGGAGTCTTTTATTTCTTTAATGACAGCGTAACCAAAAGTGTACATGGTGGATGCGAAATCGGTGATCGGCAGGCTCGAAGCCGCGATGACTGTCCATTCTGTCGGTGCACTTTGCAAAACAGCTATAGTACTCACTGAATGGTTGTTTAAGATCTGGCGAATTTGCTGTTCAATTGCCGACCATTTGGATTGATCAACAAAATCTATCGCTGTAACGGTGTCTGGAATGATAGAGATTACAGCAGCAATCAGTTTATCCTCAGGCGCAATCGCGATACTCAGCCAATCATATTTCTCCTGAATCAATGTGGTGTCAGAGAGTCGCCCGTAAAATAAATCAAGCCAAAATTGCGAGGAGATGGCGTTCTCTTCTTTTTTATATTTTTGAAATTGCATGCGGTTTGCTCGTTTTTCAATCGTTTGCCGCCCAATTTGCTGGACCGTTTCTGCCAGCTCATCGATATTTACCGGCTTAAGCAGATAACTGGCTGCGCCATGGCGAAGCGCCTCCTGGGCGTATTGAAATTCATCGTATCCACTGAGCACAATAACGCCGCAATGCAGATTATGCTCTTTTATTTTCTCCAAAAACTCCAGCCCGTTCATATAAGGCATACGCACATCAGTCACAATGACATCGGGCTGATGAAGCAGTGCGAGCTCCAGCCCTTCCACGCCATTGCTTGCATCTCCAATAATCTCTACCCCATATTCGGCCCAATCGATGGTCTCGCGGATTCCTGTGCGAACTAAATATTCGTCGTCGACGATAAGCGCTTTCAACATGGTGTCCGACTCCCCCATAACCCATTGTTGTCGATCCATTTTATTATAATCTATCGTCCTTATTTCGTCAGTGCCATGGAAGGTTCCGACAGAATAATCCACCCTTTCGCAGGATAACAACCTACTGGCAAATCTTTTTACTGTGCTGCCATGAGCTAAAGCAGCGATTGCCATGAAGAAGGGAGAACAACGTTAGCAGCAATCGGCGCTTATAATTCACACCATGTCAAACCATTTCGCAGGGTTGAAGGATGTCGCTCTTCGCAAGGAAGCGTTATCATTTTAATTAAATACATCATTTAGGAAAGGAAGCCAACATGAGCGTAAACGCCGGTACACCCACGTATACTCCTAAGCAGAAAAAATCGACTTTTTTTATGTATTGGATGAAGGAATGGTCCTCGTGGCTTTTAATTATTCCCACGCTGCTTTTTTTCTTTTTCTTTTCATGGCAGCCGTTATTGTCAGGCATTTGGTTATCCTTTTTTAAGACAAAGGGATTTAAAGCGGAATCATTTATCGGGCTGCAAAATTATATCGATGTCATCACCAATTCGGTATTCCAGCAAACCTTGATCAATACGTTTATGTACGTTTTTTGGTCTCTTGTTATTGGATTTGTCATTCCGATCGTCGTTGCTGTCATGATTAATGAAATGCGGCATTGGAGCTCTTTTTTCCGGTTTTCGGCTTTTTTTCCAAGCATGATTCCGGGAATTGCAGCATCGATGCTGTGGATGTTCCTCTTTGAGCCGAGCGAGAACGGTTTGGTCAATAAAATAATCGGCATGGTCGGCATTCATCCGCAGGGGTGGCTGCAGGACCCAAGCTTGACGATTATTACGATCGTGCTCACGATCACATGGAGAAGCTTCGGGGCAACAACGCTGCTATTTCTAGCCAGTTTGCAGGGTGTGAATAGTGAGCTGTACGAGGCGGCTTCAATTGATGGCGCAGGCATATGGCGAAAATTTTGGAACATTACGCTACCGCAAATTTCACCTTTAATCGGCTTAACGCTGATTTTGCAAATTAGCGGCGTTTTCCAAATTTTCAATGAGCCTCTCGTTTTGACAGAGGGCGGACCTAATAATTCGTCTATGACTCTGCAGCTGCAAAGCTACTTCTATGCCTTCCGATATTTCGAGGCGGGCCATTCGGTGGCACTCGGCGTCATTACCTTTATGATTTTGATGGTTATGACCGTCTACTATTTCAAATTGCAGAAAAAATGGGACAAGGAGTAAGGAGTGAGTAAATGAAAACGGCTAAGTCATCAGGAATTATTGGGGATCTGGAATACAAAATACCTAAAGTTAAAATTATGTATTGGCTATTTTTTGCGATCATGACGATCATTTCACTCGTATGCCTTCTGCCTCCTGTCTGGGTTATTTTGTCCAGCTTCAAGGATGTGAAGGAGTTTTACGAAATTCCGCCTACCATTATTCCACGGTCGTTTCACATCGAGAAGCTTTGGGACACATGGAATGAGTTCAAGTTTATGCGTTATTATGTGAATACGTCCTATGTGACAATCGGAACGCTTGTATTTACAGTGTTGTTTAATGGATTGGCAGGTTACTTTTTCTCCAAGCTGAAGCCAAAAGGAAGCGCCTTTTTCTTTTTGCTCATTCTTTGGACAGTGCTGCTGCCGAGTACAGTCGGAATTGTTCCTTTGTTCGGCAATATTGTCGATTTTCCACTGTTCCATATTAACTTTACGAATACGTATTGGCCTTTATGGTTTTTGGCGGCGGTCAATCCCGTAGTCATTCTTATTTTCAAAAACTTTTTCGACACGATTCCAGCTTCCTTGGTCGAATCTGCCCATATTGACGGAGCTTCCAAGCTAAGTATTTTTTTGCGGATTATTTTGCCTTTGAGTGGACCCGTGCTCATCACGATCTCGATCTTAACGATCAACGGCGTATGGAATGACTTTTTCTGGCCGTATATGATTTTGAAAGACCAGTCGCAGTGGACGGTCATCGTCGCTATTTTCAACTTAAAAGCTACGCTGCCTGCGGATATCCAGTTCCTTGGCTTAACGTTTGCCATCGTTCCGCCGGTTCTACTATTTCTAGTCTTCCAGCGCTATATTATGCAGGGCTATTCGATTGCCGGAAGCATCAAAGGTTAAGGAAGCGCGCAGAATATTAAACGGTTTCGCAGATTTGTGCCCTACTGAATGCGATAATGAGTGTGATAGCATTTAGTTGCCGGCAAAATAAGAAAGCGCTTCAAAAGCTCGTAAAGTCATCATTCCAAATAGAAGGCTGGGGGATTGCAAATGAATTTGAAAAAAAGGAACACTTGGCAGCTTACGTTTATAATGTTGTGCGTGTTTGTCCTCGTTATCGCAGGCTGCGGCAAAAATAGCGGCAATAACGCTGTGGAGCCGACGGCAAGCAGCAACAGCGGCGAAAATAATCCAGCGACGGAAGCGCCTTCCGAAGCGGAACCTACAACGATCAAGGTCAGCAATTGGCCGAAGCCGAATGAGGAAGCTCAGGTCAAAATTTACGCCGATTATGTGGCCAAAATGAAAGAGAAATATCCGCTTATTACAGTGGATAAGGATGAATGGGGCTATGATGTAAGCTCGTTCCTTCCGAAAGCGGCAAGCGGTGAGCTTCCTACCGTGTATGAAACCTTTTTTACTGAAGCAGACAAAATTATCAAGGCTAATTATGCCGCTGATATTACGGATATTATGACTAAAAATGAGTTTGACAAAGCGCTTAACCCGGATTTGCTCAAGCTGGTGCAAAAAGACGGCAAATATTACGGCATTCCAAAAGACGGTTACGTGATGGGCCTTATGTACAACGTAAACCTGTTCAAGCAAGCCGGCCTTGTAGATGACAAAGGGGTGCCGAATTTCCCGAAAACCTATGAGGAGCTTGCGCAAACCGCTAAAACGATCAAAGAGAAAACAGGAAAGTCCGGCTTTTTCTTCCCAACCAAAAACAATCAAGGCGGCTGGATGTTCATGAATATCGCATGGGCATATGGCGCTGATTTTGAACAGCAGGTAGATGGCAAATGGAAAGCTGTATTTAATTCCCCAGAGGCTGCTGAAGCGCTTCAGTACGTAAAGGATTTGAAATGGAAATATGACGTGCTTCCTGCAAACAATCTAGTTGATGTAGGTACTGATTTATTCCAAATGTTCGGAACAGAGCAAGTGGCGATGAGCTTTGGCATATCCGATTGGGGTAATGCAATTGTTCAAAACATGAAAATGCCAAAGGATAATCTGGCTATGTCTGCACTGCCGACAGGACCAAAAGGAAATGCGACGCTTCTAGGCGGCGGACTGTACATGTTTGCGCCGGATGCAACGCCTGAGCAATTGGATTCAGCCTTCAAATGGCTGGATGTGAAGGGCTTCTCGCCGCAAACGAGTGAAGAGTCGCTGCTTGGACTTGAAACGCAATCCAAAACAGCTAACGAGCAAGGTTTAATCGTGGGCCCGCACGGACTTCGCGTATGGGTGAACGAGGATCGTATTAAAGCAGAGCAAGCAATTCTTGATAAATACACCAATGTAAATATGGATATGTTCAATGATTACATGACGAATGGTTCGGTTGGTCTTCGCCCCGAGGTGCCAGTCAATGCGCAAGAGCTTTACAAAACGCTTGATGTGGCTATCCAAGCTGTATTAACGAACAAGAATGCAGATCCGAAAGCACTGCTTGAGAAAGCGGCTGCCGATTTCCAAAAGGACTATCTCGATAAAGTGCAATAAGCATCGGAAGTTTTCGGTGAACTCTAAATCCCCAAGGGCAGTCAGCCTTGGGGATTTACAATCAATAGGGCAGCGGCGGAGCCTCTGCGAATGGCAAAGGACACCATGTGGTGTGGAAGGAGAATGGATGTCGTGAGGAAGCAGAAGGATATGGCGATAAAGGGGCTGCGTGCGAAACAAAAGCAGTTTTTCATTTTGTTTTTATTGATAACGCTTACAGCAGTTTTCTTCTTGGTCGGCGCTTCGCAAAAACGATCGAGCATGGCTTCCGAGCCCTTAATCGTTAACGGCCATGCAGCTTCAGCAGAACAATTCGGAATGTATTTAGGGCTGAAAAAAGCGCTCGTAGCTGATTATTTCAAGCAAACCTACGGAGCTGAATATACGGATCAGTTCTGGACGACTTCCTACTCCGGCGAATTGCCTTTGCAGAGGTTAATCGAGGAAGCTAAAGCGGAGCTGACGAAAACGATAGCTTTGCAGCAGCTGGCGAAGAAGAGTGGGATTGCTGTGGATGGCAGCTACGAATCGTTTCTTAGCGGGATGGAAGCTGAGAATAGCAGGCGCAGCAAGGCTGCAGCAGACGGTGAAATCGTATATGGACCCACTTCCTTCGAAATCGAAGCGTATTACAGCTATTACATGAGCAATTTGGAAAGCGCGACACTTGAAGCAATGCAAAAAAGCGGCAAGCTCTCTGTTCCAGATGACAAAGTAAAACAGGCATATGAAACGGATAAGCAGACGAAGTATTCGCTCCCGGGGTATGTAAAGCTTAAATGGGCGGTGCTGCCTTATGGAGAAGGAGCCGCTTTGCGTAATAAGAACGAGGCTCTCCGCGTTATGGAACAGTTGAAAAAAGCAGCTGTAGACCAAGCAAGCTTCATCGATTCTGCCAAGCAGCTTGCGATAGAGGTGATGGATGCAAGCTTAACGAGTGCAACTCGTCGTACCGCGGCTCTAGAGAGTCCAATAGCGGTGCAGCAAGCAGAGCGAATCCAGGCAGATCAATTGAGCGATATTTTCGAAGAGAACGGGGAGCTGCATCTACTGTATTGCATTTCTAAAGGAAAGCCCATTCTCCAATCCTATGAGAAAGTGAAAGACGCGATCGCAAGCCAGTTGTTGTCTGAACAATTTCGCGAAATCTCTCAGCAGGAATCAACACTAGCGATGGTTGAATGGGATAACGAGCGTGCAGCACGCCTTGCACGAAGCTGGTTAGGCATAACGAAATTATAGCTTTTCACTAATAAATGAATTTCTATTATTTTTTAAGAGGGAGCCATGAAAAATGTTGAAGAAGTGGATGAATGCGATGCTGGTCCTCACGCTGCTCAGCATGCTGGCATTGCCAGCTGCGAGCGTATCTGCGCATGATGCAGTATCGATTGAAGATGCGTTAACGGATAACGCCAAGATGTTTGCGAGTTCGCCGTACTGGACATTTGACAATTCGAATCCTCAGTTTTTTGGAGGCGATGAGTCTAGAGCGGTTAGAACGTCAACGACGACGCAGTATGCAGTATATAAGCTGGATGGCATTCAGTCCTTTGCCTTGCAAGCTTATTATTTCTCCGGATCAACTGCGGTCATTACGTTCTATGGCTCAGGGGACGGTTCTGCTTGGACAGAAATTCCTTCTCAATATTCAGATCCTGTAGGAACAGGCTCCGGCTGGTATGGAACGGAATACAGCTCCTCTGGAGCACTGCCAAGCGGAATCGATTATTTGAAAATTGAAGTGAGCGGAGACATCGATACTTGGCTTATGCAGCTTGGATCGATTACGGTTTCCAATCTGTCAACGGCACCTCAGACGATTGACGATAAGCTTGATGACATTTCCAAGCTTGCTTCGTTTACGGCTAATTGGTCAATAGACAACACGAATCCGGCTTTTTTTGGCGGGGATGCTTCTAGAATCGTGAGAACGGCCGTATCGGATGAGTCAGTCGTTTATCATCTGCATGGCATTAAGCATTTTGCAGCAAGGCTTCACTCCTTCGCAGGTTCAACGGGCGTTATTACGTTTTATGGCTCGCCGGATGGCGCGGTGTGGACAGAGCTTGCTGCTGTGCATGATACGCCTGAATCGACCGGGGACGGGGCTTGGTCAGGGGCTACATATACGCCGGCTGATCCGCTGCCCGCAGACATTAATTATTTGAAAGTAGAATTATCTGGCGATCTGGCGAATTGGCTCATGCAGCTGGGCTCTGTAACGCTTGCGAATGTGGTGCCTGGAAACGGCGGCGGCACAGGTGGCGATGGCGATTATTTCGTAGATGCCGCGGCTGGCAGCGACAGCAATGACGGCAAATCGCAAAGCACGGCATGGAAATCGTTTGCGAATGTCAATAATACGACTTTTGCAGCGGGTGACCGCATTTTGCTTAAAAAAGGCAGCGTATGGAACGAGCGGCTGTATCCCAAGGGCAGCGGGACAGCGGAAGCGCCGATAACGATTACGTCTTACGGCAGCGGCAGCAAGCCAATCATTAACGGCGGCGGCATGGCCGGGGGCGCTGTATATCTTCGTAATTCTTCTAACGTTGTTATTCAAAGTTTGGAAGTAACCAATTACGCCGCTGAACGCGGAACGACGTACCGAGAGGGCATTCTTGTTGAAAATGCAAACGCGGGTACGCTGACAAACATTCAGATTTTGGATAACTATGTGCATGACGTATCCAGCAGCTTCAGATATCCGACCGAATCAGGAGCAGAGGGCGGACCACATGCCTTTGGGGGCATTTCCGTATATGTAGGCGGCACCACCGCAACGGATAAGTTCGATCAAGTGCTCATTCAAGGAAATACGGTGGAGCGTATTGGACGAACGGGCATTGTCGTATGGGATCAGCGCTGGAATGGGCAGAATTTCGCTTCAACTGGCGTGAAAATCCGTCAAAACTATGTGAAGCAAGCCGACAGCGACGGCATTCTTACTTTCGGCGTCGATGGCGCGTTAATTGAACATAATGTGGCAGAAGGCGGCGGCAATTACTCTGAGGTTGGTGAGTTTAACGGTTCGGCTGCAATTTGGCCGACTCGAGGCAAAAACAATGTGGTGCAATTTAACGAATCCTTTAATACGAATAAGCCGGAAGGCGACGGTCAAGGCTTCAATTTAGATATTGATACGAACAACAGCGTCGTTCAATACAACTACAGCCATGACAATAAAGGCGGCTTTATTCTCTTTGTGGATGCGCGCTTAACACCGGGCGTGCTGGTCGGCTCTTCAAACAACGTGGTTAGATACAACATCAGCCAAAACGACCTGACTCATACGTTTAACTTTGCGGGCGGAGTTTCGCCTAATACGCAAATTTACAACAACAGCATTTATATCGGAACAGGTCAAAATACGAAAATTATGGATCATGAGTGGAATGAAGCAGGGGACCTGCAGGCGGCTTTTTCATTCAAAAACAATCTTATTTATAATCTTGGAACAGGCGATTATCATGTGCCGGGCATGAATGGCGTTTTTGACCATAACTTGTTTTATGGCAATCATCCGATTAATGAGCCTGCTGACCCGAACAAAGTTACGGCTAACCCGATGCTCGTTTATCAAGGCGGCGGCAGCAAAGGCTGGAACACGGTTGATGGTTACAAGCTAAGAGCCGGCTCTCCTGCTTTGGGTGCTGGCACGCTCATTGCTGACAATGGCGGTTTTGATTATTGGGGTAATCCGGTATCGGGCACGGAAGCTCCGAATATTGGCGCTTATAATGGAGCAGGCTTAAATCCGGCGACGCTGCCGGAGCCGCCTGTCGATGATTTGAGATTGTATTTCCAAGGCTTGAAGGTCATACCGATAATTACCGACGATGGCGGCAGCAAGTCGCTCCGTCTTCAGTTCGTAAACAGCTCTGAAAAAGACAGCTTAACGGTTGGAAAGATTGCTTGGGAGGTTGGCAAAGGTTCGGGTCTCGGCACAATCAGCGGCACGGATACGAAAGTCCCTATCGTCGCGCCAAGCGGGCAATCGACGTATGTTATTCCTTTGCCGGGCTTGGCTGAAGGGGTTAAATATCCACTTGATTTGAAGGTTGAAATTGCCGGATATGAGAACATTCATATCACAAAAGAGATTGATTTTAACCGTATATTGCATGAAACGGACAGCCGCCAGCCTATAACGATTGATTTGGCGAATGGCAGCAATGTGATCACAGGTTTTCAAGGCGACGATGACTTAAGCGGTACAGCCAAGCTGCGCTGGGATGAAGGCTTTTTCTATCTCTCAGCAAGCATTAAAGATGATGTGTTTAACCATGCAGCCTCCGGCAGCTCGATTTGGCAAAACGATGGTATTCAGTTCAGCGTAGCGCCTGGCGTTCCCGGCGAGAGCCAGTCCTGGTATGAATACGGCATTTCGCAGACGCCGGACGGGCCGCAAATTTATCGCTGGCTTACGATGCAAGGCAAAGCAACAGGTTCGGTAACGAAAGGGACGCTTAACGTAACGCGAAATGAAGAAACAAAGGTAACTTCCTATGAGCTGAAGCTTCCTTGGAGCGAGCTTTATCCGATCCAAGCCGCTGCGAATCAAGCATTAAGCTTCTCGATGCTGGTCAACGATAATGATGGCGCAGGCCGTAAAGGATATATCGAGTGGGGCTCGGGAATTGGCGGAGTGAAGGACCCAGCGCTATTCCGTACCTTCCAGCTGCTGGCTAAAGCAACGGTCACTCCACCGACACCAGGGGGAAGCACAGGCGGCAGCGGCAGCAATGGCAGCTTGAACACGATTGATAAGGGCATCATTACAGCAAAAGGAGCTAGTATCGACAAGGGGATTGCTCAAATCAATATTTCCAACGAGGAGCTTAACAAAGCACTCGAAGGGGCGAAAGACGGGCAATTGGTCATTAATGTGGTACCGTCTGGAGCAGATATGAAGGGTGCTTCCATTCACATTTCCGCAGCAGCGTTAAAGGATGGGAAAGCCGGGGCAAAAGAATTGATCGTCACCGCAAATGGCGCATCGCTTTCCATTCCAGTAGAAGCTCTCTTGCGCAGCCTGCCGGCTGGCTCGAAGCAGGTGGAGATCTCAATTGTCCAGCAAGGAGATGCCTCGCTTCCGCAAAGCTTGCAGCAAAAATGGAAAGGCAATCCGATTTACGATTTCACCGTTAAAGCTGATGGAGCAGCGGTCCGCAAGTTTGATTCGAAGTCGCCAATGACAGCGACAATGAAATACGAGCTGAAGCCAGAAGAGCAGGCTCATCAGGTTGTTGTATATACGATTCTAGAAGATGGCCGTGTAGAAGCGGTGAAACAAGTAAAATACGATTCCGTTACGGGGGCGGTAACTTTCCAGACTAATCTTTCTAGCCGTTACGCAGCTGCCTATGCGAATGTACATTTTACAGACGTCAAAGCTGCATCGCGGACGATTATTGAAGCTTTAGCAGCTCGTGAAATGGTGAAAGGCGTGGGGGAGAGCAGGTTTGAGCCTAACCGTTCCATTACCCGCGGCGAGTTTGTTCAGCTTCTCGTCAATGCTCTCGATTTGGCACCTGCTGCTGCAGGGTCTAGCAGCTTTACGGATGTCCGTAAGGAAGCATGGTATTACGCTGCGGTTTCCACGGTCCAGGCGCTGGGTATTGTAAACGGAAAAGGAGACGGCTCGTTCGGCGTATCGGATGTCATTACCCGTGAGGAAATGGCTGTCATTGCTTTCCGCGCAATAGAGGCGGTTGTGAAGCTGCCAAAAACGGCTGGCGAATCGGATATTTTTAAGGACCAGAGCCAAATAAGCGGTTACGCTTTGGAGGGAATTATTGCTTTGCAGCAGGCGGGATTCATCAAAGGGTACGAGGATGGATCATACAAACCAAAAGGCTTGTCTACCCGCGCGGAAGCAGCAGCAGTTATTTTCCGGTTGATGGGGTTATAGGTTTGTTGAAAGGACTGCACTCTTGTTGAAAACAGGAGGGTGGTCCTTTTTTCTATAGTAAAATCGGCTGGTTGCTGGAAATTTGGAAGGAGAACAAGGATTTTGAAGGAAATTAAGCAAAAAAGGAAGCCTACTTAACCATTTCGCAGCATTGACCCCTAATCAAATAAAATGGAATCGCTTACATTTGTAGTGCGTACGAAAGTGAATTTGCTTTCAGAACGCTATTATGCAGAAAAGGAGGACAGGGATAAACGTTCTTTATACCGACTATTGAGGAGGAAAAAGAAATGTTGTTGATTAAGCAGGCTCGAAGATTAGGAACAATGGCTTTGATCGCTATTCTGCTTATACCTTGGTTATGGCTGCCGAGTGCAACCGACAGGGTTTATGCGGCAAACGCAACGTATTATGTAGACTCTGCTGCAGGAAGTGATACGGCTAGCGGCACAAGCACGGGAACCGCATGGCGGACATTAGCGAAAGTGAATGCGGTGATGTTCCAGGCTGGGGACAAAATTTTGTTCAAAAGAGGGGGCAGCTGGAACGGACAGCTGCATCCGCTAGGTTCAGGAAGCTCCGGCAATCCCATTACGATCGACGCATATGGCACAGGCAATCGTCCGTTGATTAACGGCGGCAGTATCGCTTCTGGAGCAGCGGTATACCTCGTTAATCAGCAATATTGGGTTATTCAAAATTTGGAAATAACGAACAATTCGGGATTAGACAATTCTGGCACAGCAACGACAGGAGGCGTCCCCCGGCATGGCATTTACATTGAATCAAATGGGGGAGGCAAGCTCAATTATTTTCGAATCGCCAATAACTACGTGCATGATGTGAATGGATGCTTCAACTGCGGAGCGGTCGCCCCGCATACAAACGGCGGAATAAGCATGTTTGCTGGCGGAAACACAGACGGCTTCAACGATGTAATTGTGGAGAACAACACGGTGGATCATGTCGGTCGAAATGGCATCAACATTTGGGATGCCAGCTATCATGTTGGGGATCAGACAGTCGTTGTTGCTTCGCAGCTTAGCACCGGTTTAAAGGTACAAAATAATAGCGTATCTTATACAGATGGCGATGGCATTCTTGTTTTTGGTTTTAAGGATTCTATTATTCAATACAATGTGGCAAACGGAGCGGGGCAAAAGATGATTGCGGGCTTTAATATGAATGCAAGCGCCGGAATTTGGCCTACCCGTTCCATTGGTACGATTGTGCAATATAACGAGGCTTACGGCACTCGAACGACAGATACGGACGGGCAGGGTTTTGACGTCGATCTGGGTCATTATGGAGCGATTGTCCAACATAATTACAGTCATGACAACGAAGGCGGGTTCATACTGTTGATGGGCCCTTATACGAACACGAGTACAATTCGCTATAACCTAAGTGTTAATGATGCGTATGGCGGAGAAAAGGGGGTCATTACCTTCTCATATGGTGTTCCAGAGGGAACTAACATCTACAACAACACGATCTATATTGGTTCGGGGCTGAAAAATCCGATCTATTGCGATGGCTGTGATGCGAATACGCCGGGGACATGGAGCTTTAGAAACAATGTCATTTACAACATGGGTACAGGTACTTATTCGTATCCAAGCGTAGGAGCGACTATAGATTACAATTTGTTTTACGGCAATCATCCTGCCAGTGAACCGGCAGATGCCCATAAGCTGACCTCTGATCCGCTGTTTGTGAGTGCGGGCGGCAGTGCGCCGGGCTTAAGCTCAGCAGATGGTTATAAGCTTGAAAGCGGATCTCCAGCGGCTGGAAGCGGGCTGCCCGTTGCCGGCAATGGCGGTAAGGATTATTTCGGAAACATCGTGTCAAATACAGCTGTTCCAAGCCGAGGTTTCCATGAAGCCGGTACGTTTACAGCGCCTACTCAATTAATAGATGATGCAATGGATTGGAGCGTTTCGAGCTCGCACTCAACCAACATGACGTTTGATGCAACAAATCCCTCTTATTTTAACGGGGATACTTCACGTTTTAAACGCAGTTCAACTGCAACGGGCTACGTTGTATACAACTATGCAGATATGGTGCAATTCTCAGCAAGCATTTATGAATTTAATATTAACCTCGCTAAGGTGAAGTTTTATTCTTCTTCGAATGGCACAACTTGGACGCTTGTTACAAGCGCCTATACGACGCCTGTGGCAACTGGTGCGGGCTGGGCGGCAACGCAGTATACGCCAACAGCTAATTTGCCTGCTGGCACCAATTACTTAAAGGTGGAGTTTTCGGATACTTCATCCGCATGGGGAACGCAGCTCGGCCAGATTGTCATTTCGAAGTAGCTTTGCAGCGTGAAGGGCAGCTTTTCCTGCTGCTCTTCCATTTCTTTGAGAAAGGCGTGACAATATGCTTGTTAAACGCTTCATTGGTTTGTTGCTATTTCTAGCTGTCCTATTTCTTGTGAGCTGCTCTGAAAATACCGTGGCTGAGACGGACTTGTCTAATATAAATGTACAAGAAATTGTGGCTACGGTTAATGGAGAACCGATTCGATACGGTGAGCTTTCGATTATGATGCAGCGCAAACGAAGTGATGCTGTTCGATATTTTTATGACAATTATCAAGCAGAGGATAGTGCGAATTATTGGACTACTATTTATGGCAAAGAGAAACCAATGGATTGGCTTAAAGCCGCAGCACTAGATGAAGCCGTGCAAATAAAAATGCAGCAAATCATTGCGAAAAACGAGGGTATTGTTCAGCGTATTGATTATATAGATTTTCGAGAGAATTGGGTGCTGGAAAATAACCGCCGCAAAAAAGCAGCAGAGCAGAAGCAGCTCATCTACGGCCCTCTGCAATACGAGGAGAATGCTTACTATGAGTATGTCTTTAGCAATATGGTGCTTCAGTACAAAGAAAAGCAGAGGGAGCGTTCAGGCTTGACGGTTGATGAAGCGGAACGGTTGTACAAAGGGCAGCTGGAGCAAAAGCTAAGCACCGCAGTGGAAGTCATTGTGCACGCTGTCTACGATCACATCCAAAATCCATAGCCCAGCAAACGATTTCGCAGGGTTGTCGGATGTTATCCTACGATATAAAGCGCTATCATAAGATGAAAATGGCAGGCCAAATCAGCATTAGCCAACTACCCGGAGGTCGTTTTCATGAACTATTTGTCTTATGTTAATCCGCTGCAAGGAACGGATTCTGTGTATACGTTCTCGAACGGAAATACGCTCCCGCTCGTTTCAAGACCTTGGGGTACTGCTTCATGGAGTCCGCAATCCCATGAGGACGGAGCGGGGTGGTTTTACCATCCCTCCCACCGCAGATTTCAAGGCCTGCGGCTAACGCATCAGCCTAGCCCGTGGATAAGGGATTACGGGCATCTTGTTCTCATGCCGCAGAGCGGGCCCATTTATTTAGATGCGGATTCCCGTGCTTCCTCCTATAGACCAGATGAAATGGTCGTGCAGCCGCATTATTTTCGAATTCGGCTTCCTCGTTACGAAGCATCGCTGGAGCTGGTTCCGGGAATGAGGAGTGCGCGCCTTACATTTACTTTCGACAGAAGAGAGGACTGCAGAGTTATTGTGTCTCCTTTTGAAGGGGAATCCTCAATTTTAATTGATAGCGCCAATCGTCGCGTGACGGGCTTTACTCGTGCTCATCACGGGGAAGTACATGAGAATTTTGCGATGTACTTTGTTATGGACTTTGATTGTGATTTGAAGGATGAGCAAAGCGGTACATTTAATGGGGATTTTACTGTGCGCGAGCAGCTGGCAGGAGCGGGAGAACGAGTAGGCGCTTTCGCTGGACTTGCTGTCCCTGCGTCTGGGATCGTCAATGTTCGCTTGGGCACTTCCTTCATCAGCCATGAGCAGGCGGTTTGGAATATGCAGCAGGAGCTGGGGGATTTAAGCTTTGCGCAATTACAGGAACAAGCTGCACAGGATTGGGAACAACGGCTGAGCACAATAAAGGTGGAAAGTGAAGATGAGGATGAGATGAGCACCTTCTATACATGCTTATATCGCACCTGTCTTTTTCCTCGTACATGGCATGAATACAGCCCTAATGGGGAACAAGTACATTTTAGTGCTTATGACGGTAACGTTCATAAAGGCCCTATGTATATGGATATTGGTTTTTGGGATATCTATCGTACGAGCCTTCCGCTGTACAGCCTTTTATTTCCCACGCTGCTGGGTGAAATGACAGAAGCATGGGTTCATATTTATAAGGAAAGCGGCTGGATGCCCAAATGGATTTCGCCTGCGGAACGAAGTGCCATGCCGGGTACATTAATCGATGCTGCAATAGCGGATGCTTATGTGAAAGGCATTCAAGGGTTCGATGTGCAAGCGGCCTACGAGGGGCTGCGCAAGCATGCCACACTCGCATCAAGTGATGGAAAGCATGGACGAAAAGGATTGGCAGCTTATATGGAATATGGCTATCTGCCGGATAATCTTTTTCACGAAAGCGTGAGCAACGCCTTGGATTATTATTACGGTGACTTCTGCATTGCTCAGATAGCGAAAGGCCTCGGCAAAGAGGAGGATTATCGTTTCTTTATGGAGAGAGCGGCGAACTATAACAAGCTGTTTGATGCTGGCGAGGGTTTCATGAAAGGCCGCAATGAGCAAGGGCAGTGGCAGGAGCGCTTCGATCCTTTGCAGTGGGGCAACCCGTTTTGCGAAGGCGGGGCTTGGCAGTGCAGCTGGTCTGTACCGCATGATATAGCTGGGTTAGCAGAGCTGATGGGCGGAAATGATGCTTTTGCGAAAAAGCTCGATGAACTAATGACGATGCCTCCTCTGTTCAAAACGGGCACGTACGGCACGGAAATTCATGAAATGTCGGAAATGGCTGCGATAGATTTCGGCCAGTTTGCCATTAGCAATCAGCCTAGCTTCCATATTCCCTATATTTATACCGTAATCGGCAAGCCGTCTCGAACGCAGTATTGGGTAAGAAAAGCGATGAGTGAGTTATTCAGCAGCAGGCCTGATGGGCTGCCTGGCGATGAGGATAATGGGAGCCTCAGCTCGTGGTATATATGGAGTGCGCTTGGCATGTATCCATTCTGTCCCGGAACTCCGGAATATGTCATGGGCAGCCCCTTGTTCCGCAAAGTGACCATTCAATTGGAGAACGGCAAGGAGCTTGTCATTGAAGCGGAGAACAACGGTGCCGAAAATGTATATTGGGATAAACTGAGTGTAAACAACGAACCGTGGCATAAGCTGTCGATCAGTCATGACCAGCTTGCGGCTGGAGCGGAGCTTCAATTCCATATGGTGGACGCGCCTTCTGGAGAAGTAACACTAAGCAATGCTTTGCCATACTCATTGAAAAATGAGGCTGCTCATGAGCCCAAATAATTTGATTTTTGCTCCTGGTCGTTATGTCCCTATTAGCCTATTTACCAGTCTTGACGGTACCTCGTCGTTCGCAGATATAAAGGTGAACCCGAAGCTTTTAGCAGCTCTTACGAAAAGAGAAGCAACGATTAAAGCGGCTCGTTATACGGATAAAAAGGTTGATTATTTGGAAGTAGAGCAGGTGGATATGAATCGCGGAATTGTTCGCATACCATCAGAGACAGCGGGTATTTATACCATTGTCACAGAGAAGCTGAATAATGATTTTCCGATTGTGACGAATTGGAATGCCGCATTAAATGGCGGCAGAGGCGGTCCGCAGGCAGGCGGCACCGATGGAATCGGCGTTCTTCGACTGCATGAGGAAACGGGCGAACGTGAAGTCGAATTGCCGCTGCAGGACAATGATATCGCCAGTCCTTATTATTACCGGACGGATGCTTATGCTTTGTTCGCAGGGGAAAAGGGCGGCGAGCATCAAAGGACGCCAGCCTATGAACGCTATATTGGCGAGACGTATAGCGTGGTTCGCGTCACGGATGAAGTAGCTTTGAAGCTATCGGATGAAGTGATGAAACTTACGGGTTATCCAGTCATTTTCCGCCATCCGGGGACGGCACTTGACGAGCTAGAAGGAGTACCTGCCTTTCAGCTTGTACATGGACGTATTGCGGGTCAAGGCGAGCATCGCAGTATGGTTAGCTACATCCTTCCTCCGGAGTGGTCTCGTACACCTGAAGCAAGGTATCCTGCTTTATTCAGCGGGTTTTATGATCAGAATGAAAATGTGTTCGCAAACGTTGGGCCAGCTCTTCTAAACGTGCTTGGCCTGACGTTATTGGACACAGGGAAAGGTGCAGTCGGCATCATATGGAACGGCGGGGGTTCGTTCGGTACGAGAACGATGCACGGCTCTGTGTATGAGAACTTGGACGATCTGTTCCTGACCGCTATAGAGCAGTTCGCCGTTGATGGGAATGCCATTGTGACGGTTGGCGGCTCACGCGGAGGCATAACAAGCTTAATTGCGGCGGGTAATCCGAATAGCAGCGTGTACTCCGTTCGTTATGCCATCTGCTATAATGTGCCGCTCGCTTTTGGAAAACCCTTTAAGGAAATGCTTAATCCTACCTGTCCGGTATGCTGGCGCGCGGTTTGCGAGGATACGGGCTATAAATACGCGTGGCAGCCTGGCTGGCAGGATGCGGACGGCCGCAGCGCAGTCAATCTATTCTTCACAACGCTGCTTGGTACTGATGATATGGAGCTTATTGCGAGCGAGCGAAGCCCTGCGTCGAATCAAATCATACATGCCTTGAAGTCCAAAGGGACTAAGGTCTGGCTGACACACGGAACGCATGACGCGTATACCTCAAGCTGGCTGTCCTTTGAGTGGGCTGATCGCGCCCGCAGGCATGGCGTGGACGTTAGGCATGAAATCGGCTACCGTTACGGACATAACAATTGTACAGACCCATTCCAAAGCGCAAAAACCTGCTTAACAGCTCTTCTGAATCAAGTAGATTTGCCAATAGAGGGGATATGGCATTATCGCAGAGCTAGCGAGGTGCAGGAAGAGTGGGAGCGATCGGAGCTATTCGAGCCGACACATCAGCCGGTATTTGTGGAAGCGCCTAAAATTGCGGTTGTGGGATTGCCTATTCTTCTTATCGTCTATGGCGAGCCGGGCATGGAATACGAGTTGATTTTGCATCCTTCGAGCGAGGTGGAATGGGCGGAGCCTGTTGTTCTCATGGCAGGTACGATGAGCCAGTTGGAAGGCTATCGCACGACATTTTCCTTTGAGAAAACCGTTCAGACCGTGTCAGAGCAGATTAGGCCTGGGTTGTATGAATACCGTTTGCTTTTTAGAAGAAATGGCTCGGAGAAGTGGGAGAACACGGCTGTATATTGCCCGCATCCCGGCTTTGAAGGACAGGCGACGCTTACGGTAACAAAGGACATTCCGAACTTCGCAAGCAATGAGTGGCTTGAACAGACGACAAAACATGCAATTGGTTGGGGACTAAGCGAGGCTTAATGATAAGGGGATGCTCCTTAAGTAGACTTTTCTGCTTGAGGAGCATCCCTTTTTTAAAATATAAGAATTTATAAGTTTTTTAGCTAATATAGGGTTTATATTTCTCCGTCAAAGCTGCTTCAGCATCCAGAGGACGCTGAAGGCGTTTTTGCTTGTAGGCTTGAATAACGCCTAAAAGTAGGCTTGCGGGACATAAACACAAAGAGAAGCAGCTTCATATGATGAAGAGTATAGCCCGAGTAAAGGATGCGCGTAGGAGGAAATAGGAGTCGTGGGAGGGATTGCAAATGGCGTTGTATCACAATATCCACGCACTAATTGGCAATACGCCGCTAGTTGAGCTTACAGGTTTTGCGCTGCCGGAAGGTGTAACGCTTTATGCGAAGCTTGAGTATAAAAATCCGGGAGGAAGCGTCAAGGATCGGCTTGGCGTCGAGCTGTTGAATGCTGCATTCGCAAACGGGCAGCTGAAACCCGGAGGAACCGTTATCGAAGCGACAGCAGGCAATACGGGAATAGGTCTGGCATTGGCGGCGATCGGACGGGGAGTATCGACGATCTTTGTTGTCCCCCATAAGTTCAGCATAGAGAAGCAGCAATTGATGAGGGCGCTTGGCGCACAAGTTGTAAATACGCCAACAGAGCTTGGCATAGCAGGCGCGGTGCAGAAGGCGGAAGAGCTGATGAAGGAAATACCCGGTTCCTATTCGCCAAGGCAATTTTCTAATGCAGCAAATCCGTTAACCTATTACAAAACGTTAGGCCCCGAGCTATGGCATGATTTGAATGGTACGGTTGATGTGTTTGTTGCCGGAGCGGGAACGGGGGGCACCTTCATGGGAACAGCGCAGTATTTGAAGGAGCAGAGCCCAAAGGTGAAGACGGTTATTGTTGAGCCGGAAGGCTCCATACTTGGCGGTGGAGCACTAGGGCCGCATAGGATAGAGGGAATTGGCGTGGAGAAGCTGGCTCCATTTATGGATAGCAGCTATTTCGATGCCATTCATACGATAAAGGATGAGGATGCTTTTGCAAGGGTGAAGGAGCTGGCGCAGCTCGAAGGAATGCTTGTCGGCAGCTCATCGGGCGCCGCTCTGCATGCTGCGCTGCTTGAAGCGGAAGCAGCTGCGCCCGGCAGCCGAATCGTTACTATTTTTCCAGATGGCAGTGAGCGGTACTTAAGCAAACAGATTTACAACGGAGGTGCTTAAGCTGAGGCGAAAAACAAAGCTCATTCATGGAGGCAGCCCTTTTGACCCTTTTACAGGTGCAGTCAGTGTTCCCATTTACCAAGTGAGCACCTATAAACAGGACGACATCGGCGTTCATAAAGGCTATGAATACTCACGTACGGGCAATCCAACGCGTCATGCACTGGAGCAGTATATTGCTGATTTAGAGGAAGGTGCAAGAGGTTTTGCTTTTAGCTCAGGCATGGCAGCGATTAATGCTGTATTTTCGTTGCTGAGCGCTGGAGATCATATTATTTTGACGGATGATGTGTATGGGGGAACGTATCGCATTGTGACGAAGGTGCTCAGCCGACTGGGGATTGAAGCGACCTTTGCGGATACGACGAGCCTAGAAGATATGGAGAAGGCGCTTCAGGCGAATACAAAAGCATTGTTTGTGGAAACACCGACAAATCCGCTGCTTAAAGTAACGGACATTGCAGGTGTAGCCGCTTGGGCCAAAGCGAGGCAGCTGCTATTCATTGTGGACAATACGTTCAGCACGCCATATTGGCAAACCCCGATAACGCTAGGCGCTGATATCGTGCTGCATTCCGCTACCAAATATATTGGCGGGCATAGCGATGTTGTCGCTGGCCTGGCTGTTGTGAGCAACGATAAGCTGGGAGAAGAGCTGCATTTTGTGCAAAATGCGACGGGAGGCGTGCTTGGCCCTCAGGATTCGTGGCTGCTCATCCGCGGATTGAAGACACTTGGCCTGCGCATGGAAGCTCATGAAGAAAATGCTGAAGCAATCGTTGCTTATTTATCGCGTTTGGAAACCATTCAAAACATCTATTACCCGGGGCTGCCGAGCCATCCGCAGCATGAGCTTGCGAAGAGGCAGGCACGCGGCTTTGGCGGCATTATATCATTTGACGTAGGCAGCGCAGAGAAAGCGTCTGCGATGATCAAAAAGTTGAAATATTTTACGCTTGCCGAGAGCTTAGGTGCTGTAGAGAGTCTTATTTCCGTTCCCGCGAGAATGACGCATGCATCTATACCAAGCGAGCGGCGGAAGCAGCTTGGCATTACGGATGGTTTAGTGCGAATATCAGTCGGGATTGAAGATAGCGAGGATCTGCTTGAAGATCTAGAGCAGAGCCTTAAGTCATGAAAAATTAGCCGATTGCAACTTATATTCATCTTTGTTCGTTAGTTTGGGTACGCACCAAAAGACTAACAACAAAGGATGGTAGACAAATGGTCTTTAAACAATTGTTAAATAAAAACCTCATGATAGCATCTCTTTCGTCCGCTTTATTTCTTAGTGCAGCAGCTAGCGGAGCAACCGCTTATGGCGCTTCAGCCGTTTCGCCTGCTCCTCTTCAATTTCAAATAGGAAGCACCAAATCGATTGATTACCGCGGAGAGCATAAGCTTGCGGTGGCGCCTTATTTACAGAACGGCATTGCGATGGTCCCTGTCAGGGCGCTGGCTGAGGGATTGCAAGCAAACATTCAATTGGATGCGGCAGCGAAACAAATTATTTTAACCCGTGCTGGACTTGCAGTGACTCTCACTCAGAATAGCGATGCGGTAGTTGGGAGCTTCATTAAGAACGTGAAGCTGCCTGCCAAAGTTGTTGTTATTAAAGGCACGACCTTCATACCGGCAAAAATGGTAGCACAGCTGTTAGGAGCAAAAACGAGCTGGGACGCGAAGCAGAAAAAAGTTACCGTACAAACGAGTGAGGCTGCGCTATCGCTCCATTATAACTTTGACCAGGGCGAGGAAGGCTGGAATGGAGCTTTTGCCGATTTGCCAGTAGACTACAATCCGGATATTTACGAGCTGCAATACGCTAGAGAACTGCTTCCCCTTGCGAATAACAAGACCAATTACGCACTGAAGCTTAAAGGGATGAATCGCAGCGATGATTTGTTCATGTTCGCGACGAAGAAGATCGATGGGCTGAAGCCAAATACGGTATATCAAGCATCATTATCCTTTAAGCTGTATACGGATCAATCGGGCGGCATGATGGGGGTTGGCGGCGCTCCTGGAGAGGCTGTCAGCATTAAAGCAGGATTTGTAAGCAAAGAGCCTCAAGCTGTCAAGGTTGATAGCGGTGGCGATCATTACTATCGAATGAATTTGGATAAAGGCAATCAGAAGACCGAAGGCAAAGATATGAAGATCGTTGGAAACATGGTGCAGCCGGATGATTCGCTGAAAGGCTTTCAGCCAGTCGCCATGGATTATACGGCAACATTGCAAACCAACGAGAAGGGTGAGCTTTATGTTATTGTGGGCAGCGACTCCGGCTATGAGGGTCTGACAACTTTGTACCTCGACGACATGAAAATTGAGCTTTCGCCAAAGGGCTAATCAAAACATTGCATAACATTGAAAAAAGCGATTTCTTAATGGTTCTTAACTATTAAGCATCGCTTTTTTTTATTTTAGGATTGATTTGGTGTAAATTTCGAACATTGGAATGTCGCTTTTTGGGGTCTCGACGCTGATTTTGGAGATTGTTGTAGATAATAAGTGATTTTTAATGAATTTGGGAAGGAATATGCCAGGTTAAACTAGAATATTGGATAATGTCCAACAAAATGGAAGCTAGCTGTCCTGGAAAGGTTAATTGGTATACCATATGATAAATAACGATTTAATCATAGAATCACATCGAAAATGCGAGCAATATGGACTTAATCGTGATGAACTGCCTATATTTACCCAGCGGTTTACGGATGCGGAGCTTAAAGCTCAGCAGGGCCATTATAAAGAAACGATTGAAGTTATCAGCGTGTTTGTAGAAAAATTTTTATCGACCGTTGCAGATGACCCTTTTTTCCTTGCCATATCAGACAATGAGGGGTATATCCTTGAGTTCAGAGGAAATGCTTCTATTATTAATCAGGTGCGCCAGCTAGGTATTGTTGAAGGCGTGCGATACTGCGAAGAGATCGGTACGAGCTCGGTTGATCTATGTTTGCGTGAACAGCTGCCTATTCAGCTCGTAGGCGAAGATCATTATCAGAAAGTACTACATCAGCAAGCTTGTTATACAGCTCCTTTTTTTATGGAGGACAGCGGTCAACTGCTTGGTTCGATTTCGATCATGACGGAAATTCAGTTTGCCCATCCTCATTTGCTTGCACTTTTATGCACAATCGTTGATTCTATCGAGCGAGAGCTGCTGCTTCGTAAACACAATACACAGCTTCAAATCTTAAATCAGGTTCTTCTGGAAACGAATTATTATGGTGTCATTATTGCCGATGCGCAGGGTGCAATTGTAGAAATAAACAAATACTGCGCTGCGATATTGAACAGTTCGGATCATGAAAAAAATGGCTGCTTAGGCACAAGTGTATTTGAAGTCGGCATCATTGGTACTTATTTTGAACGCGTTATGAAACGCAGTGAGTCCTGTGTAGGGATCGAGCTATCTATTCTGGTTGAAGAGAAGCTGCGCTACTACATGCTGGATGTGGTTCCTATCTACGATAGCGAGCGCCAGCTTACGCGGGTTGTAGCCAGCTTGCGGGATATTACGGAAATGAAGATCGCGGAAGAACTTCTTCGCAATAGTGAGAAGCTTGTGTTTGCAGGCCAGCTGGCTGTCAGCATCGCGCATGAGATTCGAAACCCTATGACTACAGTTAAAGGCATGCTTCAATTATCCAGCAAAACGACGAATCCCCATCATTACAACTTGATGATGTCAGAGCTGGAGCGGATGAATGCGATTGTGGGCGAATATTTAATATTGGGAAGACCGCAAGCGATTCAGTATAAGGAAGAAGATTGTGATGTTATTTTACAAGAGGTCATATCGGTGTTCGAGCTTCAATTTGAGATGAACGGCATTCAAATACGGAGCGCAAAAGTAGGCGAGACAAAAATTCTATGCGACCGCGATCAAGTCAAACAGGTATTTTTAAATATTTTGAAAAATTGCATGGAAGCTCTGCCCTTCGGCGGAGAAGTTAACATTAAGCTCGATGTGGTGGACAATTATCAACGCATTCAATTTATCGATAACGGCGTAGGTATGACGGATGAAGTGATGCGGCGTATTGGACAACCGTTCCATACGACAAGACGGGACGGGAACGGCTTAGGCATGATGATTGTAGATAAAATAGTATCGTCGCATGGGGGACGATTATCGTTGTCCAGCGAGCTTGGTGTAGGTACTATTGTTGAGGTATGGCTCCCTACTGTATAAAGATGACGAATCATAGATGGAAGCGCGTTTCGGATGCCGAGACGCGCTTTTTTGCTGTGCTTTGCTTACTTGATAGCTGCTATTTGCGCGTCGACTTTAGCTATAATGCTCATCGTCTGCTGCTCATAAGTATATGTTTTTTGTTTCTGCTCGTTAATTTGCTTTGTGTAAGCGAGCATGCGAGTAAAAGAGCTTGAGGTTGCTGTTGAATCGCCTTTTTTCAACACTTGATTCAAAATGGATGTCTCCGTCGTGAACTGTTTCTTTATACTGCTGATGGTGCTCTTGGATGCTTTGATTTTCACCTTAAGCGGGTCGATGCCGCTCAGCAGCTCGCGCAAATCTTTTATCGTTTTGGCGGTGCTCGCTTTGGCTGTTCTAAGCGCCGTTTCTTTGCTGCGTATATCTAGCTTGGCGAGCTGAACGGCAGCTTTAGTCGTTTCGACCTGCGGCTTCAGCGCATTCGTAAGCCACTTATCCTTGAACGATTTGGCGAGGCTCAGCTGTTGATTCAAGGAATCATAAAGGTTGAATAGGGCTTCGTACTTCTTTTTGGTTTGCACGACAGCTGCCTCTAGCTGAACCAGCTTCTCCGCACCAACTTCTTTAATCCGCTTGCGAGTAGCGAGAACGGTCTCCTCGTTCTGGTAATGGAGCTTGTCTATCCGCACATCCCAATCAAGGGTCAGCTTCTGAATTTCTTGCAATTCCGTGTATTGAGACGTTAACTTGGCAGAGGTACCTTTATCCGTGGTTCCTTTCATCTTGTCAAAAGCTGTTTTGGCAGTCACGCTGAATTCAAACGGTGCGGCAGCAATGGTAGCTGGACTGAAAAACGCAAGCAAGAGCGCAAACAAAACTACGGTTAATTTGGAAGCAGATGGCATGATCGATAAAACCTCCTTTGGTTTTGGGCAAACAACGCAAAAAAAGCACCTGCAAGATAGGCGGTATACGCCTTCTCTTACGGGTGCTTCCATCGTAAGCCGTGCTTATTTTATTAATTTTTATAAATATACAGGATCATTTAAGCCTCAGTCAAATTGGCTAAGCAGCAGGTGAACTACAAAGCTTATCGCTTTGCATATTCATCAGGCGTTTTCCCAATAATGGATTTAAAGTCCTTAATAAAATGTGATTGATCATAATAGCCAAGCTCTGCTGAGAGCTTAAGTGAATCATAATGAGTGCTCTTATCGATCGCTTCCGCCGCATTTTGCAGCCGGTACAGCTTAATCACCCACTTTGGCGTTATTCCGACATATTGGCTGAAGAGACGCTGAAGCTTCCTTTTGTTAATATTGAAGGTTTCGCATAGCTGCTCTACCTTGGTCAGTTCTTGATCCTCGTGTATTCGTGAGATGATCTGATTGACGAGTGTAATCGACTCATCCGGCTGCGGGAGTTGACGTAGAAGTAAGGCTTCGGTAAGTGCGATCATGCCAGCAGGATCTGCTGCCAACCTTAGCTGCTGCTCGTACGCGATAGCTTCCGTCCCAAAAACAGTCTGAATCGACAACGCTTGGTCCGTAAGCTCTGCTAAAGGCGAGTTTAGAAAAGGATAAAAACCGCCAGGCTGAAACTTAATTCCGAATACTCGTCCTTTGCCTTCAATTTTTTTCGTATACATTTGACTGGCAACGCCATAAATGCCGCTTTGGTGGTCTTCGATAACGAGATTGACGCAAGGATTCGGCACGACATCCTGAAAATAAGGAGCATGGCCTTCTAAATCCCAGTTTATTATCCAGTAATGCTTAATGAATGTAAGGAGTGGATCGGAAGGAGCATAACGGGAAAGCTGAAATTTTTTCTCGCTCTCACTCCGCTGTAAAATACCCAAACTGCGTTTTTGGTCGATAGTGTTCATTACTATATCACTCCTATTAATCAATTTGTCGCGTTTTTACAATACGATCCTAGCAGATAGTTTTATACTACGAGTAGAAAGCATCAACCATTTTAAATAGAAAAAGGAGTGCAACACATGGAGTTTAAATATGAGTTTTATATTGGTGCAGCGCCCGAGAAGGTATGGGATGCATTCGTATCGCCTGAGGGAACGCGTCAAACATTTTTTGGCTGTATTATTGAATCAACTTTCGAAGTAGGCTCATCGCTTAAATATGTTGGGCCAGGTACGGAAGGCGATGAAACCGTTCATATTTATGGTACTATTTTAGCATATGAGCCAAGCAAAATACTTAGCTTTTTGGAGCATCCAGGTCCTTCTTATCGGTCGAATCATGCAGAGTTGGAGTCAAGGATCACTTTTACGCTAGAAGAGGTTGGGGCTACGACGAAGCTGACTTTGGTTAATGACCAATTTACTGAAGACCATCCTTCGATTCCAACGACGGATAGTCAGTGGTGGATGATTCTAAGCAATTTGAAAACCTTTGTTGAGACGGGCAAGGGATTGGATTATGGTTGGTAACGATATTGAAAAATTTAGTAGCATCAGCAGCCGCTGGTGCTATTTTTTTGTTGAATTCGGTAAACGCTTGTCGAAACTCTCAACAGCAATAAGGTCAACGGACATGGGATGCGTTATTTTGCGGAATTCCCCTCTAATTGCTTAGCTTACGGACATATAGGCCCTTATTTGGGTTAAAAAGCTGATTTGACACCCCAATCCGCCCGATTAGCGTATCGTATGTCCGTTACCCCGCCACTTTTGCCTTTATTTCATGAAATAGCGGATCCTATGTCCGTTAGATGATAAGTGGCATGCTGCACCACTGCACACTGCACACTGCACGCTGCGCGCTGTGAGGCATGTCTTTCAATGGCGGGTAGAGCTTGCAAAATAAGGCGAAAGATTTCTTTTCATGGCTTAATTCTTTATACTGTATAAAAAGGACAGGCGTCATACGTCTGCGACTACGGATAGGAGAGAGCAGAGAATGGGGTATAAAATCGTTTTTTTTGATATCGATGGCACGCTGATTAATGAGCATAAGGAAATTCCGGCAGATACGATCAAAGCTATTGCGGAGCTGAAGGAAAGTGGAGTGGAGCCGGTTATTGCAACAGGAAGAGCGCCTTACTTTATAAAGCCGCTTGCTGAGCAGCTCGGCATCGAGTCATTCGTATGTCTAAACGGCGGATATGTTGTGTACAAAGGAACTCCGCTATATAGACGAGAGATCGAAAAAGGCCGTTTGGAGCGACTTGTAAAGGTTGCAGCTGAGCATAACCATGGACTCGTATTTGAAGGGGAGCATAACTTTTTTGCGGACAAAGAGGATCATCCCTTTATTATAGATTCGGTAAATTCATTAAAGGTAGATCTGCCAGGCTATAATCCGGAATTTTGGAAAACGGACGATATCTTCCAAGTGTTTCTACACTGTGAGAGCCACGACGAGCATCTGTATGATGGATTGCATGATGAGCTGAAGCTTATTCGCTGGCACCCTCAAGCGATTGATGTTCTTCCCGCAGGCGGTTCCAAAGCTCAAGGAATTGAGGCATTGCTCGAGAAACTCGGCTATACGACTGCCGATGCGGTCGCTTTTGGCGATGGCTTGAATGATATTGAAATGCTGGAGACAGTAGGCCTAGGCATCGCAATGGGCAACTCGCATCCAGACCTGCTGCCATTCGCAGATTATGTGACAACGCATGTGGATGATCAGGGGATTCGCAACGGGTTAATCAAAGCTGGCTTGTTAAAGGGATAAGACTAAGATTGTGTGAATATATGCAAAAATAGAAGTAAACAAAAAAAGCTGGCGCGTACTTATAGCGTTAGCTTTTTCTTATTAGTAGCCACTTGAATCTACATCCTCAGATAGAAACGGCGGAATCCTTTGGCTTCCTTTTTAGCCCCTTACCTGTTATAACCTTTAATAATCGCTTTCTGTGCTAAGCGGCTATAACTGTTCTTTACCTTGCCACCAGTCCTCTCCTCATTTTAAGATAAATATGAAATATATGGATGGTGTGTTTGGAGGCAATAGAAAATGAATATCCCCATTAAACAATATTGGAGACTGTTAAGCACTTATTTAAAGCATGAGCGGCACAAGCTCGTTCTGCTCTCTGTACTGCTGCTTGCCAGCATTGGTTTGCAGCTTTGGAATCCGCAAATCATACGGCATTTTATTGATAGCGCGCTGCAGCCTGGCATTCAGATTAATGATCTTATCGGTAGCGCTTTGCTGTTCATTACGGTTGCGCTTATGCATCAGCTCGCTAGCGTTTCCTCAGGCTATATTGGAGAACAAGTCGGCTGGACAGCAACGAATGAGCTAAGAGGTGATTTGGCGAAGCATTGCTTGCACCTCGATCAGAGCTTTCATAAGGAGAGAACGAGCGGTGAATTAATTCAGCGGATCGATGGCGATGTGAATGAGCTGTCGCATTTTTTCTCCAATTTCATATTTGTGTTGGTTGCGAATCTGCTGCTCATAGCAGGTGTACTCGTATTGATGTTCCGCGAGGATTGGCGCTTAGGGGCAGGCATGACGGTTTTCGTCGTACTGACGATATTCGTGCTTCAACGAATACGAACGGCTTTTTCGCCTTTTTGGGTGAAATCAAGCGAAGTACAAGCGGAGTTTTATGGGTTTGTTGGCGAGCATTTGGTGGGAACAGAGGATACACGCGCAAATGGAGCAAGCGAATTTGTGATGAGGCGATTTCATGGACTGCTCCGCAAAATATTTCCGATTACGCTGAAAGCAAGCATAGGCGGATATTCGATGTGGGTATCCACTATTTTTGTATTTACGCTTGGCCGATCACTTGCATTATTATATTGCGCATATTTGTGGACAACGGGTTCGATGAGCCTCGGCACGATTTATTTGGTCTTTACGTATACCGAGCTGCTCAATCATCCGCTTGAGCAAATCCGTACACAAATTCAAGATTTACAACGGGCGGATGCTAGTATTGTAAGGGTTAGCGGGCTATTCGCTACGGAGTCTAAGCTAAAAGAGAAAGAGATAGCGGCTGATATGCCTGAAGGCGCGCTTTCAGTAAGCTTTTCGAATGTCGCATTCGCTTACACAGATGAGGACGGGGACGGGGAGCGAGTGCTCCACGATGTCAATTTTAAACTTCAGCCCGGTCGAGTGCTCGGTTTGCTTGGACGAACGGGGAGCGGTAAAAGTACCTTGGCCAGACTGCTTGTTCGTTTCTATGATGTGAAAGCAGGGTCTATTGAGCTGGGCGGTACAGATATTAGGGATTATACGCTGGCTGATTTGAGAGGCCGAATCGCGATGGTATCTCAAAATATTCAGCTGTTTCAAGCGACCGTGCGAGATAATCTCACGCTTTACGATCCAACGATTTCGGATGAACGGCTGCATGATGTATTAGAAGATTTAGGGCTGGGTGCCTGGTTAGCTTCGCTTCGCGAAGGGCTTGATACTCAGCTGGCCTCAGGAGGAAGCGGTTTGTCGGCTGGAGAAGCGCAGCTGCTTGCATTTGCTCGTGCTTTTCTCTCTAACCCGGGTCTCGTCATTCTTGATGAGGCGACTTCAAGGCTCGATCCTGCTACGGAAGCGCATATTGAGAGGGCAATCGATAAGCTGCTAGAAGGGCGCACTGCCATTATTATTGCCCACCGGCTTGCCACAATTAAACGAGCGGATGACATCCTAATTTTAGATGCTGGAACGCCCGTGGAATCCGGCAATCGATCGCAATTAGCGGCTGATCCAAGCTCAAGGCTATACCAATTACTGCAAACCGGCGCTGTGGAGGTGCTTGTATGAACAGCAAAGAAATGACAACGGTGCAAGCGATGTGGCGGCTTATTTGCTATCGCCCGGTTCTCTATTCTGCCAATGCTATCCTTTGGGCGACCATTCATCTATTCCCGCTGCTGCCCGGCTTAATCATTCAGCAATTTTTTGATTCGCTCACAGGTCATGCCAGCTGGTCGCTTAGCGCATCAAATCTAGCCATCTTGTTAATGGCTGTAGCTGTCGCGAGAATCGTTACGATCTATGCGGGTGCTTTGACGGATACGATCCACCGCTTTAGCATGGGCTCTTTGCTTCGGTGGAACATGCTGCGCTGGATTTTGCGTCAGCCGGCAGCGGCGGCCATTCCGATCTCGCCAGGCGAGGCCGTTACACAATTTCGAGACGATGCCAATCAAGCAGAGGATGCCATCAGCTGGACGCTTGATTTCATTGGCAAATTGTTATTTGCGGCAGCGGCAATCTTCATTTTACTGCGGGTTAACGTCAGCATTACTTGTTATGTATTTCTGCCGCTTGTACTCGTTGTATCGGTCACCCAGCTTGCTTCCAAGCGCCTGCAGGCCTACCGTGCCACCAGCCGCGATGCGACGGGCAAAGTCACGGGTATGGTCGGTGAAATGTTCAGCTCGGTGCAGGCCATTCAACTTGCTGGCGCGGAGAAACGGTTTATCGACAGACTTCGCTTATTGAATAAACAGCGCAGGCAGGCTGCGCTTAAGGATCGATTATTCACATCTATACTTGATTCGGTATTTTCTAATATCGTGAATATAGGAACAGGATTTATTTTGCTGCTGGGCGCTTCTGCAATGCAGCGCTCGGAGCTGAGCGTCGGTGACTTTGCATTATTCGTTTATTATTTAACGTTCGTGACCGATTTCACAGCGTTTTTTGGCAGATTTTTAGCTACGCTGCAGCAAACAGGCATTTCGTTTAAGCGAATGGTGCAGCTGTTGCAAGGCGCATCAACCGAAAAGCTTACCGAGCATACCCGCTTGCAGCTGGGCGGTGCATTTCCTGAAAACGATCGCGCTTCAAAGGAGCATGAGGAGGCTCCATTTCGTACGCTTTCAGTACGGGGACTCAGCTATCGGTATAAGGATTCCGGCAGAGGAATTGAAGATATAAGCATGGAGCTGACAAGAGGCAGCTTCACCGTTGTAACGGGGCGGATAGGTTCTGGCAAAACAACGCTGCTCCGCTCTGTGCTTGGGCTGCTGCCTCCTCAGGCGGGAGAAATTTGGTGGAATGACGAGCGCGTAGCAGATCCGGATTCTTTTTTTGTTCCGCCGCGCAGCGCCTATACCTCGCAGGTTCCTAATTTGTTTAGCGAAACGCTTGAAACGAATATTTTCCTTGGTATGCCAGATGTACCAAGCCGCACGCAGAAAGCCATTCACACCGCTGTGCTGGACAAAGATATTTTGCAGCTTGAGCATGGACTCGAAACGATGATTGGGCAACGCGGCGTGAAGCTGTCTGGCGGTCAAGCACAACGTACAGCGGCTGCCCGCATGTTCGTTCGTGAGCCGGAGCTGCTCGTATTTGACGACTTATCGAGCGCGCTGGATGTGACGACAGAGAAGCTGCTTTGGGAACGAGTGGAACAGACGCCGCATGCGGCATGCCTGATTGTTTCCCACCGCAAAGCCGCTTTGCAACGTGCCGATCATATTATCGTCATGAAAAATGGGAAAATAGAAGCGCAAGGCAGTCTACAGCATTTGCTTGCGGTTTCAGCGGAAATGAGATTGTTATGGGAAGAAGAAAATATGGAAGCAGCAGAAGAGTAAGGGGATGATCAAAATGCGTGAAGACATGCAAATAAGAGCGATGGAAAGTGATGATGTCAATGTCATTTTTCATGCGATTGAACATCAAGATATTAGTAAGCGATTAGATTATATTGCAAGATGCTGGGAAGAAAATAAAACGGGACAGCGCGTCACCCTTGTCGCTTTCTACGAGGGTCAGTTCGCTGGATGGCTGCATCTGCTGTCACAATCGTATTACCCTTATTTTCAGCAAAAAAACATTCCTGAAATAAACAATTTTGATGTAATCCCAGCCTTGCGGCGCAAGGGGATTGGAAATGCTTTGATGGATGGCATTGAGCAGATTGCATTTGAAAAATACGGAATTGTTGGCATCGGTGTAGGGCTCTACCCTAGCTATGGCAGTGCACAGCGCATTTACGCTCGCAGAGGCTATATTCCTGACGGTAGAGGGATTTCGTACGAGAACGTTATTGTAAAGCCCGGCAGCATGGTTCGTCTCGATGATGAACTGGTGTTGTACATGGTGAAGGAAGCGCCTAATTCCTCTTCGGAAAATAGCAAATAGATTGCCCATACGATTCATTGTTCCTCTATCGGGGTAAGAAGTAGTAGACCGATAGCTTGACCACAAGAAGCTATAACTAACAGCTTTCTAGGAGGTGCAGCAACAATGGATACAGATAGAGACTTGTATGGCGAAGTAGAAGAGGAAATATTGGCACAAAAGCAAGGAAACAGCTACGTTCTGACAACAACCAAAGGAACGATCGGTAAGATCACTTACACGATGGTCGACGTAGACACCTGGGTCATTGACCACACATATGTGGATGGCGATTATCGTGGCCAGCATTTGGGGCGGCAGCTGCTTGACTTTGTAGTAGAAGAGGCTAGGGAGAAGGGGAGGCGGATTATTCCTTCTTGCTCCTATGCGTTAGCCGAGTTCAAGCGGAATCCCGCATATGAGGATGTATGGGATAAAACAAACACGGAATATTCCGATTCGTACAGCTCCAGCGGAGCGGGTGCAGCAAGCGGCGGTTTGTCCAACTAATAAGCAATAAAAAAGAGCTGTCTACCTACAAAGGTGGATGGCTCTTTTGCTGCCTATAACGATTACTTCGCAGTAGTTACTCGAGCTTGTTCATTCAGCTTAAGCAGGTTTGAAAATTGAAGAGGTTTGCGGTCGTTTTTATTGTTTAGATCTACTCTTGGTGGATACATATATAGGCCTCCTTTGCTAATACGATAGTTTCACAGTAACATATGGAATAAAGTGGAGTCAATTGTCATTTTTTGTTCGATTTAAGTAGTGAAGAAGTTGGTTGAAATCAGTGGAATAGGCATTTTCTATTTCATGGTACCCATCTCTTTGTCCTACTATAGTCGCAAATTTGGAATAAAGTCTGTTCAGATAGGCATGGCTTGCAAGCGCGTGAAATTCAAATGTCCTGACCTTCGGATTCTCAGCGGCGATATGGTTTGCTAGAAAACGAAAGCCGTTAATGAACAATCGGCCGCTTCGATAGGCGTCGTTTATAATGACGGAATCTACGAAAGCAATTTCCCCTTCGCGAACAGGCTCATATTCCGTAGACAAATATCTATAATGCGCCCATCCAATCGTGTCGCCCTCCAGGCTCAGGATTAGCATTACTTTGGATTGCTGTATAGACTGTAAAATATGATATAAGGTATCCGGAAGCGAAAACTTGCTGCTGAAATCGGTGCGATGCCTGATGAAATATAGGGCATACTGTGCTAAATCAGCATCATTCTTACAAACGCGGTACTGCGCAAGCATCGATAAGCAGCCTCCTTCTATTTTCGTTCCTTCAGCGTTTGCCTGACTCGGTTATTGATTTCAGGATGTTTAGATAACACGTAATGAAGCCCTTTCCTCTGCAAGGTAAGGAACACGCAAGGCGTAATGGCTGTGATATCGGCTGTGCGCGGCACATTGTTAAGCAAAGCAATTTCGCCAAAATGGTCTCCGTCCTCTAATATGGCAAGTCGAAGCTTTCCATCAATCGCATTTGCGTCCTTGCGTGATACTTCAACCCGGCCGCGTGCAATCAAGTAAAATTTCTCACCCTGATCACCGGCATGAATAACAGGTTGGCCTGCGCTAAATGTCTCCGTGTTGAACAGACTTCTAATTTCTTTCAGTACTTCGTTATCAATACCTTGAAAGAAAGGAAGCTTTGCGAGCCTTTCCTCATCAATATCAGCTTCCTGCCCGCTATTTGAAATCAGCATACCATTCTGCTTTTCCCATAATTGTTTATAATAGCCTCCGCGTGCAAGCATTTCTTCGTGAGTCCCAATGTCGACCAGCTCACCTTTATCAAACACAAAAATGCAATCTGCACCTGTTATAGAAGATAAACGATGAGTAACGGTTATTACGGTTCGATTGCGTGACAAATCCCTAAATGTCCGGTTAATAGATGCCTCAGCTATCGGGTCTAGCGCAGAGGTAGCTTCATCCAACAATAATAGTTGGGGATCTTTTAATATCGCGCGAGCAATGGCGAGCCGCTGCCGCTGCCCTCCAGACAAATTAGACCCATCATCCAGCACCAGCGTATCGTAACCATTTGGCAGCGTCATGATGAACACATGAATTTCAGCTTGTTTGGCAGCTTCTATGATTTCTTCCCTCGTTGCCGTTGGTTTGCTGATGCGAATATTGTCCATAATGGAACCTCGAAAGAGAAAGTTATCTTGAAATACAACGCCGAGCTGATCTCGGTAAGAGCTTCGACTTAGTTCCTGCATGGGAATACTATTGATTTCGAGTTGACCTGCACTTGGGTCATAGAAGCCCAGCACCAGCTGTACGAGCGTGCTCTTGCCAGAGCCGCTAGAGCCTACGAATGCAGCTGTTGTTCCAGCTTTAATATGTAAATTAATTTTTTTAAGTGCTTCCTGCTCCTCGTTATAGCGAAAGGAAACGTCTGAAAAGCGAATATCCGGCAAATGATTTAGGGGGCTCGTCATAAGTGCTTTGCCCGTTGTTTCCTTAGGCGCTTGCAGCAGCTTGTTCATTCGCTCAATGCTGACGGAAGCATCCGTAAAGACTGGAATCGTTGCGGTTAAATTAAAAACGGAATTTCCCATTGAAGTATACATCGTAAAAAAGGCAACCAAAGCCCCGATCGTAATATGCCCGTGAAGTGCGAGATAAGAGCCAAGCCCAATAATGGATAAATTGATCAGGAGTAAGCTGATCAGCGGAATTCGCTCCAGCTGAGCGTTAATTACATTTTTTCGATAGTGAATGAGGTACATCGTTTGCAGTCTGCCCACAAATTTATGTGTCATCGCCTGCTGAAGATTAAAACCTTTGACTACTTTTTGCGCTCTAATGTTTTCCTGTATGTCGCCTGTTAAATGATCGAGTTGCTCCTTATGAGCGACGTTAATGGCTTGAGCGCGAGCGCCCAGCAAGTAAGGACCGGCAAAAATAAGGGCTGCCCCAAACAATATGGCTAGTGCCATGCTCCACTGCAAATAAAATAAAACCGCGGTGCTAATGACTACAACGGAAAAAGATTGTATTCCTACCGTCAGAATTGCATTCATTGCTCGCTCAATGGCAGGAAGATCGACTGTGAAATAGGAGAGCAGCTCACTTGAGCGCGTCTTCTGGAAGAAAGCGAGGTTCACTTGCTGCATATGCTCAAATAATTGCTTGCGCAAATCCTGCTGCACCCTTGCACTCAGCTTGGCAAGAGCATAATCGCTGAAAACGCCAGCGCTGAGGCAGAAGATGCCGCTAGCCGCCAGAATGATGATGATAAGTGAAAAGGCATGCAGGTCCTTAGGAAGGATGGCTTTGTCGATTAGAAATTGAAAGCTCAGTGGCGCTAGTGACATGAAGATGAGATCCAAAAATAGCGTAACGAAAAAAAATATAGCCAGAGGCTTGTAGGCACGCATATAGCCTGCTAAGTGCTTAAGAACAATAAATACCATGACGGATTGTGCTCCTTCTGAGCTTAGAAATAAATTTCATGAGGGTATTTCATCACATCATCGTGCCATTGGGTGAAATCCATTACATACTCTTCAATAACGCCATGATCCGTATCCTGAACCGCCACTTTCCTGGCTGACTTCGCGCAAAGGCGCTGAAGATTCGGCTGTGCGGGTATCCAGAACCGAAGCTCTGTAACAGGCTGTTTCAACTGGGCTAAGTATTGAGCGAGAAACTGTGAAGCCTGGAGAAACAATCGGGTGCTTCGATAGCTTTCCTTAATAAAAACCGTCTGAATCTGAACGATATGCTCATTTTCATAGTTTTGATCTCCGGTGCCGTGTATGTACCCTATTGCGCCTATGATTTCATCATCGGGATTGCGAAATAGAATAGATTCTTTATCCATAAACAGAGGGCTTGAAAGATAGCTGAGAGAGACCGGAAAGGAATAGGGCAGGTTTAGCTGCACGAAATGCTCCAGCAAAAAAGTGATGTAGGCCTCTTGATACTTGGCAGTAGAGCAAATATTGAAATAATAGCTCATAGGCATAATTACCTTCCTTCAAAATACTAGCCAAATTATACCATGATCTGACAATGAACAGAAGATTGATTGTATATTCGACAACATTTGCAGCGCTCTTATTCCACATCTATGCTCACATTTTTTCAATTTACACGTACAATAACCTAATCGATTTGGAATGAAATGGAGGGAAACTAAGGTGATACTTGTTGCGGGTAGTCCTACGTTTTCGATTAATCCTTTGACGTTATCGGAGATTGAACGAAAAATACTGCAAGAGAAGCAGAAGAGCCAGGTTGTCTATCGCTATCCATCGGTTGATGCGCTCGAATTTGAGCTGAAAACGCGCATGCATACGGTTGAAGCAGCCAAAGCGCTTTATGCCAGTGGAGTGAGCTTTGCGACCTTTGCAGGGTCAAAATGCAATGAGCAATACTGGACGCGTACGGAAAACGGCGGCTTTCAGCTAAAGGGAGGCGTACTGCCTTCGGTTGGCATTAACGATATTTTTGAAAATGGACATTTGTACGGCTTTGAATGCGCAGGCGCCATTATCATTATCTTTTATAAGGCAGTGCTTGATACGGTTGGCGATGCCGTGTTCAACGCTTATTTTAAAAACCTGTTCTTAAGAGACTGGCAATACGACCGTGATTTAAGCTTAATAACTACCTATGATAAAAATGAAGCCTACTCCGGCGACGCGCTCTACTTCAAGAATCCTCAGCATGATCCGGATACACCGGAATGGCAAGGTGAGAATGTCATCATGCTGGATGATGATTTGTATTTCGGCCATGGCATCGGCATTGAATCCGGCCAAGATATTATTAATGCTCTGAATCGCATGCGCTTTGAGAATGCCTCTATATCTGCGTACTTGCAGGATATTGTGGTCCATCCAGATTATGAATACTTGCGCGGCTTAAACGTTAGGGACGTTTGGTGGGACGGGGCAAGCGGTTCCGAACAGCTTGGCATTGCGGCAAGAATAGGCACGGGTTCGGCTATTTATTAAAATGATTCGTGTCTTTGGAAATGGTGAAAAGACACCTGTAGGAGATGCGTTTGCTGCCTCTCGAATACAGGTGTTTTCGCTTCGTGTGCATGGAGGAGTATAATGGAAACAGCTATGATAAATATGATCATTTGTAGGGAGCAAGCCAATGAGAATGCATGTGTTAATTGTAGATGATGATCCTTCCATTCGGGAACTTTTGCGTTTTGTTTTGGGCAAAGACGGCTATGTCGTTCTCGAAGCGGAAAATGGACAAGCAGCGTCCATCTTGCTTGAGAATGAACAGGTGCATCTTGCTGTCGTCGATATTATGATGCCCGGTAAAAATGGGTACGAGCTGTGCCGCGAAATCAGAGAGCATTATGACATTCCCGTTATGATGCTGACTGCAAGAGCGGAGATGGAGGACAAGGAGCAAGGGTTTGACTCCGGGACGGACGATTATTTAGTTAAGCCGTTTGAGCCAAAGGAGCTTTTGTTTCGCATAAAAGCGCTGCTGCGCCGCTATCGGCTTGTATCCTCTGAGGTTATCAAGCTCGGGAACGTCTCCATTGATCGAAGAGGGTATGAAATTAAAATAGGCGATGAAGTGATAACCCTGCCGCTGCGGGAATTCGAGCTGCTGTCACAGCTTGCAAGCCACCCGGGCCGCATTTATACACGGGAACAGCTCATTCAGCTCATCTGGAGCGCGGATTTTAAAGGAGACAGCCGCACGGTTGACGTTCATATCAAACGGCTGCGCGAGCGCTTCGCGGATTGTCAGGACGATTTCACGATAACAACGATCAGGGGTCTCGGCTATAAGCTGGAGGTGCATGAGGGATGAAGTCGCTGTATGTTCGAATTGTGTTCACGTTTGTGATGGTCGCTATGATTAGCCTCATTCTAGGCTTGCTATTTACGGGGCTGTACTACCAAAATAATCAGCAATCCAGCAATGAGCAAAAAATGATCGCGATCGCTCAAAACATCAGCACCCAATATGAGCAAAATCCGCAAATGGATCTGGACAGCTATCTGACGCATATTGCAGCACTTGGCTTTCAAATTTATTTGGTTCGTGACCATTTGCAAGGACAAGCCTATGGCTCGCCGTTCAAGCATGGAAAGCTGAGCGAGCAGCAAATGCAATCGGTGCTGGACGGAGCTATTTATCGGGGGCTGGAGGAGCAGAAGGGACGGCTTGAGCTGTTCTCTTATTTCAAAAATAGTGTTTTGAACACAGCAGGTATGAGAGTTCAGACGCAGGATGGATATGCAGCGCTGTTTATCCGCCCTGACTTGCAGCAGCAAATTGGCGAAATACGTATTATTGCAGCGATATTAATCGGCGCTACCTTCGTCATTAGCTTGCTGTTAATTGTGTTCCTGTCGCGCCTCATTGTGAAGCCGGTCAATGAGCTTACCAGAGCAACGAAAAAGATCGTTGCAGGTGATTTTGAAGCGGGGCTGCAGCTCTCGCGCAAGGATGAGATCGGCGAGCTGGCACGCAACTTCTCGGTGATGTCGGTGGCGATTAAGCAGCTGGATCAGATGCGGCAAGAATTTGTGGCGAATGTTTCGCATGAATTTCAGACGCCGCTTACATCCATGCAGGGATTAGCCCGGGCTGTGCTCGATAAGGAAACGACGCCGGAGCAGACGGACAGCTATATGGCCATTATAGAAAAAGAAAGCAAGCGTCTATCCCGCATGAGCAAGCAGCTTCTAACACTTGCTGCGCTCGACAAGGATAATAAGCCGCTCCATAAGACAAGCTTTCGTTTAGACGAACAGCTGCGCCAGCTGTTAATTACACTCGAGTGGCAATGGTCGGAGAAAAATTTACATTTGGAGCTTGAGCTGCCGGATACGACGATCCATGCTGATCAAGAATTGCTCTATGAGGTGTGGTTAAACCTGATTGCCAATAGCATTAAGTTTTCGGATGCAGGCAAGCCGATCAGCATTAAAATAGTGGAAAGCGACGTCATTACAGTTGTCATCGAAGATCAGGGAACAGGCATATCGGAGGATGATCTCCCATTCATTTTTGACCGTTTCTATAAGGCAGACAAAGCTCGCAATGATGCTGCTTCAGGCAGCGGGCTTGGACTCTCTATCGTGCAGAAATTGGTGGCTTTGCATCAAGGCAGTATCGATATTCAAAGCAAGCTGGCAGTTGGAACAACGGTTACCGTTACCCTTCCGCGAGCATAAGTTTTTATGTCATTATCGTTGTCAATATAGAAAATGCCTCATTCCTTTGAATATAAGGGGAATGAGGTATTTTTATTTTGTAAATATGTATCTTTTATGTGAGGTTATTCGGTTGCGAATCTTGTAACATGTATAAAAAAAGGTTTTTAATTGTTTAATCTTATGTTAGTTTTATGTCATTTACATGCTTTGTGAAGCTCATTTTCATGCCGAGGAGTGGTTTTTATGACAGAGTTGTTAAATATGGATATTCCGAAAGAAAAGCTCATATTGGCTAAGCATTATCCCATTCAAGTATTGGAAACGATAGGCGTCAATGCGACCTATCAGAAGCTTCATTGGCATGATGTGCTTGAAATCAATTTAATTAAATCAGGAACCGGCTATTACATCATTAACGGGCAAACATTTGAGTTTCAAGAGGGTGATATTTTGCTTATTAACTCGAATGATTTGCACTGCGCTTACGAAACCAAGGATTTGGTCATGCAAGTGATCTGCTTTGATGCTTCTTGGCTGCTAAATATTGTCCGTTATGATTCAGAAATTTTGCATCCCTATAAGGAAATGGGGGTCCATTTCACTAATTTGCTGGACCGCAATGAGCCTCATATGAACGAGCTTAGAAGCCTGCTTCTTGAAATTCAGGATGAACATGATCAGGAGCAAACCTCTTACGGTTCTTTGGTTTATTCAAATTTAATCCGCTTTCATGCATGCGTAAATCGTTACTTCCGCAGAGAGGGGTTAAATCGGGGAAAGGACAGCATCGGCGCAAGGCAGCTGGACAAAATGCGCAAGGTCATTTACGACATGCAAAAAAACTTTGCATATCCATGGACGCTTGAGGAACTCGCAGGACTTGTTTACTTAAGCCCCTCCCGTTTTAGCGATATTTTCCGGCGTACAGTAGGGACGCCTCCGCTGCTTTATTTGATTCATATTCGCTTAGAGCATGCCGTCATGCTGCTCGAAACCAGCGATATGA
Source organism: Paenibacillus sp. MCAF9 (assembly GCF_052114265.1). Classification (NCBI taxonomy): domain Bacteria; kingdom Bacillati; phylum Bacillota; class Bacilli; order Caryophanales; family Paenibacillaceae; genus Paenibacillus; species Paenibacillus sp. MCAF9. The sequence continues at coordinate 158,292 of NZ_JBFREL010000010.1, read as the reverse complement.
AAATTACAGAAATCGCACTGGAATGCGGTTTTCGCAGCTTATCTAATTTCAACCGTTTATTTAAGAAGCATATCGGCTCCTGCCCGAAAATCGCAAGAGGCTAAATCATATGGAAACAGTAAGATAGTGTTAGTTATCAATCGTTTAAGAGGAGAATCAACACAGCGGAAAAGATAAAATAAACACATGACGAATGGATAACGCATTTATGTTACTTTAACTAACATTAGAAAAAAAGGGGGGGAGCATGCTGCAAACAGATCTACAAACCAAACAGCATGTGTACAAGCAGCCCGGGCAGACGAAACGCTTTATCAAACAATGGGATATTCAGCTCATGGTTATACCAGCGTTGCTCTTCATTTTTGTCTTTAACTACATTCCCATGTATGGGGTGCTGATGTCCTTTCAGGATTACAGCATTTTCAAAGGGTTCATGCACAGTCCGTGGGTAGGGTTTAAACATTTTGAAATGTTTTTTAATGCCCCCGAGTTTTGGGTGGTTATGCGAAATACACTCGTCATCAGTTTGCTGAAGCTGGGCATTGGATTTCCAGCGCCAATCCTACTGGCACTGATGCTGAATGAGATTAATAACCGTACGTTTAAACGAATTATTCAGACGGTTAGCTATTTGCCTCATTTCTTGTCATGGGTTATCGTATCGGGCTTCGTTATATCGATGTTATCCACCGATAACGGCAGCTTAAATATGCTGCTGGAATCCATGAATCTCATTAAAGAGCCAATCAACTTCTTATCCTTGCCGGAGTATTTCTGGGCGATCCTTGTCACAACCGGTGTTTGGAAGGAAATTGGCTTTGCTTCTATCGTTTACTTAGCTGCTATTGCAGGCATTAACCCGCATTTGTATGAGGCGGCTTCAATTGATGGAGCCAGCAGAGTGAGACAAATTGTTACGATTACGATTCCATCGATTATGCCCGTTGTTGTTGTGTTCTCGATATTAGCAATTGGCAACCTGTTGAATGCCGGATTTGAAGATATTTTGCTGCTAGCTGGGAACCCGGTGCTGCGCGACGTAAGTGATGTTATCGATACTTATGTGTATAGGCTGGGTATTCAAAATTCCCGTTTCTCTTATGCAACGGCTGCCGGTCTATTCAAAGCAATTATTAGCGTCGGCTTATTAGCAGGAGCAAACTATTTGGCTCGCCGGTCAGGCAACAGCTTGTGGTAAAGAGAGAAAGGACGGCGAAACGATGAAATTATCCTTTGGCGACAAAACATTTATGGCAGTCAACTATTTTCTATTGTTTGTGTTAGGCTTCACAGCCTTCTATCCATTCTGGAATGCTGCAGTGATATCCTTTAATGCGGGAACCGATACGATGCTTGGTGGAATCACATTTTGGCCGCGCGTCTTCTCGCTAGACAATTATGAGGTCGTTTTCAAGGACAAACGACTTATAGATGGATTTATTATTTCTATTCTTCGTACGGTCATAGGTACGCTCCTATCCATTGCAGCAACAGCGATTTTTGCTTACGGAATGAGTAAGCGGAATCTAGTTGGACGAAAGTATTACATGATCTTTTGCGTGTTGACCATGTACTTTAGCGGCGGCTTAATTCCAAGCTACCTGCTCATTCGTGAGCTTCATTTGATGAATTCGTTCTGGGTTATGATCATACCGGGAATTATCAGCGTATGGAACATGATCATATTCCGGACCTTCTTCCTTGGCATACCGAATGGACTCGAGGAATCGGCACAAATTGACGGCTCCAGCAACTGGGGCATCCTGTTTCGCATTGTACTTCCTCTATCGGGGCCTGTCATTGCAACGCTTTCGTTGTTCACGGCGGTGTATCACTGGAATGATTGGTTTTCACCGAGTCTTTATATTTCGGATATTAACCTATTGCCGATTCAAACGAAGCTGCAGCAAATATTGAACTCCAATATTATGCTGGAGCAAATGTCCCAAATGGATTCAGCGGCACAAGGCCGAATGAGTGCAATGAAAGCGGTAACTTCAAAGTCGTTATCCATGGCAACCATGATGGTGGCGACCGTTCCGATTTTATGTGTGTATCCTTTTGTACAAAAGTATTTCGTGAAGGGTGTTCTCGTTGGTTCTTTGAAGGAATAACCAAGGGTTTAAAGCGTCAGCTTTAACCATAGATAGACAAGCAGAAGGGAGTTTAAGCGATGGCTAAATTCAGTAAAGCTTTTCATGCAGCATTGTCAATCACACTTGTCGTTGTACTTGCACTAACAGGATGTTCAAGCAATAATGGGGCGAATTCCGGGGTAAAGGAAGGAACCGACAACAAGCCGGATTCAAGCAAAGCTGCGTTTGTGCTGGGGGATCAACCGCTCGAGTTTTCTTTTTACGGCCATTATGATTGGTATACGATGCCTCCTTGGGGCGACGATTTATCGACGAAATGGATTAAGGAGAATAAGAAAGTAAATGTGGTGCCAATCAGCTCAGGAGGCAATGCAAAACAAAAGTTCAACACGATGATTGTAGCGGGAGAGCTGCCTGATGTGATCTGGATGGAGCGCAACGCAGACGTAGAGAAGCTGCGCTCGGAAGGAATGCTCGTTGCTTTTGACGATTACTTAGATAAATATCCGAATTTGAAGAAATGGGCTGGTGAGGCTACGCTTGATATGCTTCGCTCATCCGACGGCAAGCTGTATCAGTTTCCGAACTGGTATACGACGCAGCCTAATGGCAATGCAGGTTATTTGGTAAACAAGAAGATCCATGGTGAGCTTGGCAAGCCGAGCTTGGAAACAACGGATGATCTTTATGCTTACTTGAAGCTGGTGAAAGAGAAATATCCGGATGTAGTCCCTCTGGAAGTAGGCCAAAGCGCTTCGGGTATCGATATTATGGCATCCGCTTTTGCTGAAAACCGTCCTTATACGTACAATGCAATGATGGCTGTACCGTCAGGAGATAAGCTGGTATCGATCTTTACAGATCCTGTCTACCGGGAATCGATTCAATACGCAAGCAGATTATACCGTGAAAGACTGATTTCGCAGGATAGCTTTACGCAAAAGGCGGAGCAGGTCGAGCAGAAGATTGTAACGGGAAAAATAGCGGTTTACGCGGCTTCCAGCCCGACGGAGTATGGTGCGAAGGGCAATGCGCTATTGGCGGCCAAGGACCCAAGTGCGGGGTATTTCATCACATGGCCGGTTCATAAAGCGGGACTTGATAAAAACAAAATATTCCCTGGCGATTACAAGCAGCTAGGCTGGAACGTCAGTGTCATTACAAAAGCGGCCAAAAACCCAGAAGCGATCTTCGCATTTTTGGATTGGTTCACGGGTCCAGAAGGACAGCGCCTAAGTATGTGGGGACCAGAGGGGATTTATTGGGACGGAGTGGATGCTGATGAAGCGCCATTGTTCACCGATAAGTTTGTAAATGACGTGGAAGAGCGCGAGGCATTAATGGCTTCAATCGTTAACTTTCAATGGGTAGGAAATACGGTATATGTAGACAACTCGAAGATGAAGTTTGAATCCACGCTGCCTGTGGAGAAACGGAGCTGGGAAACGTACTGGCAATCGGAAATTACGTGGAAAACGCAGCTCGATACGACAGAGTTCGTTAACTTGGACCCTGCTGGAGATACAGATGAGGGAATCGTTGGTTCAAGCGTATTTTCAATCTATGAGAAGTCGAGAGCAAAAGCAATTATGAATGCATCCTCCGATGCGGAAGTTAATCAAATTTTGGATAAGGCTGAAGCCGATGCACAGCAAGCTGGTTATGAGAAGCTTTTGAAATACAAGACAGAGAAGTGGCAAGAGAACGTAAGCAAATTAAAAAAATAGTGTTTTTAATTACAGGCTAGCTGGCTTCAACTGCAGCAGTGGGATTGGAGGCTATATTCTCTATTGTTCATGCTAAAGCGATTAGTTTGCATGCATGGCGAGAAGAGAATAGCCTTCAAAACCAAGTATTCGCATGGGAGAGAATATAATTGACATATTATTTGGGTGTGGATGGTGGAGGCAGTAAAACGATCGCAGTTGTATGTGACGATATGGGGAGGGTTGTGGGCGCTAGTGAGAGCGGCTGCGGCAATCATCAATTAGGAGTAGAGCTTGCTAGAAGCAATATTCAGGCTGCTGTTATCCATGCCATGATGCATGCGAAGGTAACTGAGGAGCAAATTGCGTATGCGGTATTTGGTTTGGCGGGAGCAGATCGCGAGGCTGACTTTCAAATATTAAGGCCGATGATCGCGAAGCTTGGGTTTGAAAACTACGAGATCGTTTGCGATACGGTAATCGGTCTGAGGGCCGGTACAAAGCAGCCGGATGGGGTTGTTGTCATTTGCGGCAGCGGGACAAACAGCTTTGGCGTTAATCGCTATGGCGAGAGCTTGCAATGCGGCGGATTCGGTTATGCTTTCGGTGATTTTGGCGGAGGAAGCTTGCTGGCAGTGGAGGTTTTTCGTTCAGTTATACGCTCATGGGAGGGCAGAGGGCAAGCTACCTTGCTTACGGATCTGACCCTTGAACAACTAGGCTACGACACCGTTGAAAATATGTTCCACGACTACTTGAATCAGGGCAGGATGATTCCTCACCAGCTTGCGAAGCTGCTGTTTGAAGCGGCGGAGCAAAAGGATGAGGTAGCTTGCAGCATTCTGCAGAGGCAGGGTGAGGAGCTTGGCATGACGGCGAGTGCTGTCATTTCGAAGCTGAATATGAATCATGATGTATTTGATCTCGTTATGGTTGGCAGTGTGCTGACCCGCGGCGACAGCCGCTACGTTGCGCCTTATTTGGAGGAGCATGTGAAACGGGCAGCTCCAAATTGCAGCTTGACCGTGTTGACGATGGAGCCTGTGGCAGGCGCAATTTTATTAGCTATGGATAAAACGACTTCTTCTATTGAAGAGTCTGTATATGCTTGTTTACAACAATGTTTATCAGTGAAGGAGGCGCAAGCAGAATGGGTGATCGATTAAAGGTAGTCGTTATTGGCGGAGGATCTTCTTATACGCCAGAGTTAATTGAAGGTTTTATATTAAATTATGCGACCTTTCCTGTGGCGGAAATTGTGCTAGTAGACATACCGGAGGGACGGAATAAGCTGGCTATTGTCGGTCAGCTTGCCAAACGCATGATTGAGAAATCAGGCTTGCCTATTAAGCTGGATTTGACGCTGGATCGACGTTCGGTGCTGGCGGATGCTGACTTTGTAACGACGCAAATGCGTGTCGGCCGATTGGAAGCGCGCGGCTGGGATGAGTCTATTCCGCTCAAATACAATATGATTGGGCAGGAGACGACGGGTGCAGGCGGGATGATGAAAGCTCTGCGCACCATTCCTGTTCTTCTTGAAATCTGCAAGGATATGGAGGAGCTTTGCCCAGAGGCATGGCTGCTTAATTTCACCAACCCGGCGGGCATGGTTACAGAGGCTATCCATAAGCATTCACGCATCAAATCGATTGGGCTATGCAACTCTCCAATAGCTGCATATAAATGGCTGTCATCGTTGTACCAAGTACCGATAGAGCAAATCCAATGCGAATTCGCTGGGCTTAATCACCTGCACTGGATTAGCTCCATTACTGTTAATGGCGAATCCAAGCTGGATGAGCTCTTGAATAACCAAGACGGGTACTCCGCCAAAAATGTACCTCAATACGCTTGGAATGGCAGTTTGCTTCGTTCATTGCGAGCAATTCCGTCCTATTATTTAAAATATTTTTATTTGCAGCGCGAAATCTTGGCCGAGCAGCAAGCAGCGGCTGCCAAAGGTGAAACGCGGGCGGAGACGGTTCAGCGGCTTGAGGACGAGCTGTTCGAAATTTACAAGGACCCGAATCTGTCTGAGAAACCAAAGCAGCTTGAACAGCGCGGCGGTGCTTATTATTCGGAGGCGGCTGTAAAGCTGATGAACTCGCTATATAACGACAGCGGTGATATTCAAACGTTAAACGTGCCAAATCAAGGGGTGCTGGACTTTCTGCCGGATGACGCTTGTATTGAAGTAAACTGTGTCGTTACGAAGGAAGGTCCAATTCCGCAGCCTGTAGCTATTGTGCCAGCGGCGGCGAAAGGACTCATTCATGCTGTGAAAGTGTATGAGCAGCTGGCTATTGAGGCAGCTGTATCCGGCAATAGGGATACGGCATTGCTGGCACTCGCGCATCACCCGCTCGTTGATTCAACGAATGACGCGCAGCGTATGCTGGATGAAATGCTGGAGCAGAACAAAGCGTATTTGCCGCAGTTTTTTGCAGAGTAAGCAGAATATGAATGAACGAAGACGTCTTCGCCAAATAGGGTGAGAGACGTCTTTTTTTGCGTTTAGCAAGCTCAGTCGCAATCGCCCGCAATAACTGTTACATTAGAATTAAAATATGAGTTAGGCATAGGTTCCGTATAATTTCAGCTTGTTTATAAGCCTATATAATGGAGGGTTGCGTATATGTCATCTTTTAAAGCGCTTGTGATTAACAAAGTAGAAAATGAGATTATCGCAAACACGCAGCAGTTGGACTTAAACGATTTGCCGCAGGGTGAATTGCTTATTAAGGTTGCGTATTCCAGTGTGAATTACAAAGATGCGTTAGCTTGTTTGCCTAATGGCGGTATTGTAAAAAGCTATCCTTTTGTACCGGGTATTGATTTGGCGGGTACGGTTGTATCGAGTGAAGATGAGAGATTCCAAGAGGGCGACGAAATTGTGGTCACGGGATTTGGGCTCGGCGTCAATCATTTCGGCGGTTTTAGCGAATATGCCCGTGTGCCTGCGGAATGGACAATTAAGCTGCCGCAAGGTTTGTCGATGAAGGAAGCCATGATACTGGGGACGGCAGGTTTTACTGCGGCATTGTCCGTATATGAGCTTGTGCAAAATGGCATTCGGCCTGAGGTTGGTCCTATTCTCGTTACTGGTGCAACTGGAGGAGTAGGCAGTATTGCTGCTGCAATTGCGGCTAAGCTTGGGTATGAGGTGGCAGCGAGCACGGGGAAGCTGGATAAGCAGCAGTATTTGCTTGATTTAGGCGTGAAGCGAATTCTGCCTAGAGAAGAGCTTCTATCTGGTTCCAAGCAGCCTCTGGACAAGCAGATATGGGCAGGAGCTATTGATTGTGTGGGCGGGGAGACATTAACCGCGGTGCTGTCTCAATTAAAATATGGCGGCGCCGTAGCGGCGAGCGGTTTGACAGGCGGAGCGGGCCTTTCAATGACCGTATACCCTTTTATCATAAGAGGAGTACGGCTGATCGGTATTGATTCTGTCATGGCAGGGATGGAGATTCGCAGCAAAATATGGGCGCTATTGGCTGATGCCTATAAGCCAAGTATGCTGGGCGAACTATTCTCGGAAATTAGTCTGGACCAGGTGAGCGACCAGGTAGCTACTCTCTTGAATGGGCAAGCCAAAGGCAGAGCCATTGTAAAGCTATAATGATAAAAAAGAGCAATTGCCCTCATGCAGGCAATTGCCCTCATGCAGGCAATTGCTCTTTTTGTTAAAGCTAACCGCGTTTTAATCTCCGTGCGCGGAATTGCTTGTATTGAAAATAGATCGTGCAGCCGATGCAAAATCCGAGAATGGCGGCTAGCGCAGCAGCTCCCATCATTCCAGCAAATATATAACCAGCTGCAGACCAGCCGAGCATAAAGCTAAGCAGCGAGAAGGTGAGGAAACCTACACCTAGAGAGTTGTTGAAGCGCTGCAGCTCAGCTGCTTCTGTTTGTGCGGAAGAAATTCGTCCGTTTAGGAAGGGGCGAGCCGCAATAATGAATAAATTAGCTTTGGGACCGAAAATAAGTCCAATTATTTGAATAATCCAAAGTGCTGCAATAAGCCAAGGCAACTGCAGGCCTATCGCAAGAAGAAGTACGGCAACGATACCGACTTGATTACTTCGAACAAATGGAATGGGAATTTCCTTCATTATAAAAACCAACTTTCCGTATTGGATTTATATAATTTAATAGTAGATAATTTAAGCTCTTTTGGCAATAACCAAATGATTAATCGATCAAAAATATTATGAAATGACAACTTTCGATAACTACCAATTTTTTTCAATATTCATATATAATAGATTAATAATACTAAAGAACTAATTTCTTTGATAAGAGGTAGATAGATTAGTGAAGCTCACAGGTATCGATATGTTTAAAGGGCTCTCTAATGTAGAGCTTGCGAAGCTGCTGGGGATGCTTGATAAACAACAGATTCCTGCGGGAACGAGGTTGTTCCATCAAGGCGAGCATGGCGATCAAATGTTCATCATAGAAAGCGGCACGATTGAGCTATTCTCAAAAACGGATGACAGCGTTCGGCGTTCGCTTGCCGTGCTTGGGCCAGGCGAGGTTTTTGGTGAAATGGCTCTGCTTACTGGGGAAGCGCGGTCTGCTGAGGCCGTAGCTGCGGAGGATGCTGTACTGCATATCATTGACAGCAGGATGTTTGACCGCCTTGTTGCTGAGAATGCAATTTTCTCATCCTATTTCATCAAGCTGCTTTCGCAACGTTTGATCGCAACGAATGCGAAGCTTCAAGCATCTAAGAAAACGGAATCCGAGCGAATTGCGTATGAGCTTGGACAATTGCGCGAGCTAACGGCTCGTTTTCTGCAGTGGTGCGCACATGTTCCTCTTATTAGCAGAGGGCTTGTGGAGCACACCTATGGCATGACGATGCAAAGGGAGCTCTCAGACAATCTCTTCCTTCGGGAGTGCTTTCAAGATGATCCGTTAACATCGGAATGGTTGACTCTTGCAAGCGGTATTAAGCCAGTTCTTAATGATATAAGCAAGGAACGGTATGGGTACGAGGAAATGGCTGGCTGGCTGGAAAAAGCGACCTCGTGGTATGTTTCTCAAGGCAACTGGGTGGCATTCATCATGATCCAAGCGGATAAAGGGAACTGGCCAGCAGCGCTAGACACGTATGCTCGCATAGAAGGAGAGGTTACGGATCATCAGCGCGCAGAGCTTTTTCGTACCATTAGCCGCTGCCCTAGAGATATACTCGCAGGAAATTACACGGTGCTGCAAACCTATCTTCCTTACTGTGAGAAAAATGCGCCGGAAATTGGGCTTGCTGTTATAGAAGCCTCTTTAAATCAGCCTAACAAATTTCAATCGCATGAGCTTTTGTTTTTGTACGAGTGCGGAACGGAGCTTAGCAGACGTGTGGGCAGAAACAATCAAGCGCTGGATTATTTAAAGCTGGCGGATACATTAGCTAGCACTTTATCCTTCAATAAAGTTGAATTGCCGGATGCTGATCGGGCGTATGGATTAGCCAAACAAAAGCTGGCTCGAAAACGCAGCGAGGTGCTCGTGAAAGGCGCCGGACGTTTGTTGAAGGGGAATCGTGCTGCTGAAGCAGGGGCTGTCATGGCGGCGCTGCTCTGCATCATACTTTCTTTCCTATTAGATCCTATTGGCGGTTTATCTGAGGCGGGCATGCGGTTTATCGGAATTGCGCTAGCTGCAGTCATTATGTGGATTGTTCCGATTATGCCGGATTACATTGTGGCGCTTGGCATGATTATGCTGTGGGTGCTGGGGGGCGTTGCCTCTCCGGAAACGGCACTCTCGGGATTTGCGTCAAGCTCGTGGCTCTTCATGATTTCTATTATGGCGATAAGTGCGGTAATAACAAAATCAGGCATTTCTTACCGCTTTGCGCTCCATGCTTTAAAAAGATTTCCTGCCCATTACCGCGGACAGCTTTGGGGCATTATTGCAGGCGGGGTCCTGCTTAATCCGCTGCTTCCTTCATCCTCTGCCAAGGTATCGCTTGGCGTTCCGATGGCACAGACGCTCGCCGAATCGCTCGGCTTTGAAGAGAGGAGCAAGGGAGCCGCTGGCCTTGGGCTGATGGCTATGATTTTCTTTGGCTTTACCGCGCCTTTTGTTATGACAGGCTCATACACCAATATTATGGCTTATGGCCTTGCTTCTAAAGAGCAATCGGTATCGTGGCTGCAATGGTTATTGTATGCGCTGCCGGGGTTTGTTATTTTTGGCACTGTATTGATTATCGTATTGCTTTTTATGTTCCGTAAGATCGAGCCTGCCAAAGTTGTCACAAGCGAAGTGCTGAGTGAACAGCTAAAGCTTCTTGGCCCGCTAACAAAAGATGAGCGAGTATCGCTCTGGACGATTATATGCTGCATTGGGCTTATGGTGCTTCAACCGTTTCACGGGATTGAGAGTACATGGATTATGTTGATGGGTTTTGCGGTTTTAGTTATTAGCGGCGTGCTCGATAAACAGACGATTTCTACCGGAATAGATTGGACTTTTTTATTGTTTCTCGGGGCTGCATTCAGCTTTGCGGGCGTCGCCGAGCAGCTAGGGATTGCTGAGCTGTTATCCTCCTTTCTTGGAGAGCATATGTCTGTTTTTGTCAGCACGCCTGCCTTATTCCTTGTTGCAGTCATTCTCGTTTCCTTTATCGTTACGCTAGTCATTCGAGATGATCCAGCTGTTATTTTACTTATCACCGCTATTGTTCCTTTAGGAGAAACAGTAGGCATTCATCCTTGGGTGCTCGTGTTTGTCATATTGCTTGCAACAGATCCGTTTTTCTTTGCTTATCAGTCCCCTACCTATTTAACTGCCTATTACAGCTCGGAGGGGAAAGCGTTTACCCATCGTCAAGCCGGAAAGCTTGCACTCGGTTATGCGTTTGCAGTTCTGCTTATAGCTGTGCTCTGTGTTCCATATTGGAAGTGGCTTCATCTCATTTGACGGAAAAGAAGGGAAAGGAGGATATTATGAAAATAAAGCTTATACATATTATGGCCCTGCTTGCTGTACTGGCTATTTTCTTCCTGTATAGAGGAACATTTGATCGAATGGACTATTTTTTCCAAGATCGTTTTATGCAAAAGGAAAGCCCTGTCGAAACTCAAATTGCCATTATCGCTATTGACGATGAAAGTGTGAGTGAATTTGGGAGCTGGCCTTGGAATCGAAATGTTCATGCTCAATTGGTCGATATGCTCTCCGAAGGAAAACCGGCAGTTATTGCGTTTGACGTCACTTTTCCTGCACCGTCGGCAGATGATCCATCATCGGATGAAGCGCTAATCAGCGCAGTGAAAAATGCGGGCAATGTCGTATTTCCCGTATATGGAACATTTGAAGCTTCAGCCAAGCAGGGCGCAATCGACGCACTTGAAATATCCGAGCCGTTTCCGGCACTTAAGGAAGCGGCAGCGGCGGTTGGACATATCAACACGATACCGGATCGCGACCACGTTGTACGCAACTCTTTATATCGTTTTATGTATGAAGGCGAGCAGGTCGAAAGCTTTTCTTGGACAATTTATAAAATGTACATGGAGCGCCTCGGCAAAAGTGTAAGTGCGGATATGCTTCCGCTTGATGCATTTGGACAGTTTCATATTCCCTATACGGAGCGGCCGGGGCAATATGAAGCGATTCCTTACGCTGCTGTACTAAACGGAGATGTGCCTGCGGAGTATTTTCAGGATCGCATTGTGCTCATTGGACCGTATGCCACGGGCTTTAAGGATGAGTACCTGACGCCATTGCAGGTGAAAAAAATGATGTACGGGGTGGAAATACACTCGAACATTATACAGGCTCTGCTCGAAAATGATCTTAAGCATGAGCTTAATTGGAAATGGAATGCGTTGATTTTGCTCCTTGCGGCTTCGCTTGCCTACTTTTTATTCCGGAAGTGGAATATGCTTATCTCATTTTTGGCGGTTGCGGTTATTCTCGTTGCGTTTGTAGTAGGAAGCAGCTACTTGTACAGTCAGGGAATCATTATATCAATCGGCTATGTGGTGCCGCTGCTAATTATTAGTTGCATCATCGTCGTTGGGTTCCATTACGTAGAGGAATTGCTGGAGCGGCGCAGGGTGACGGATATATTCGGCAGATACGTGGCGCCCGAGGTCGTTAACCAGATTTTGAAAAATGGTGAAGAGGGCCTAAAGCTGGGCGGAACGCGCCGTGAGTTAACTGTGCTTTTTGTCGATATTCGCGGCTTTACGCCTCTCTCAGAGAAGGCGGAGCCGGAGGAAATCGTTGAAATATTAAATGAATACTTGGATCTTGCCGCCAACTGCATCTTTAAATTCGAAGGTACGCTGGATAAGTTTATCGGCGATGCAGCCATGGCAATCTTCAATGCGCCGCTGCTTCTTGAAGACCATCCAATGCGAGCGGTGGAAGCGGCGTGGGCAATGAAAGAGGGCTCAGCCGCATTGGAGCGCAAGTTAATTGAACGATTTGGCTTTGGTGTGAAGTTTGGTCTGGGCATTCATACGGGGCCTGCCGTCTTTGGCAACATAGGTTCGAAGAGCAGGATGGACTACACCGCTATTGGAGACACGGTTAATACGACAGCTAGGCTGGAGAGCAATGCAAAGCCCGGACAAATCATTATGAGCGATGCGGTCTATCAGGTGGTTAAAGATCGTGTTATTGCGAACGCTCTTGGCGAGATCAAGGTAAAAGGAAAAGAACAGGGCATTTCAATCTATGAATTGGAGGGACTAAAATGAAGACGTTAAAGCTAGTTTTTGTGACTTTGCTAGTCATGGCCATTATTATGCCGACATCTGTTTTTGCAAAGGATACGGAAAAGGCCGGGAAAATAACGGCCATTTCAGGCAAAGCGGAAGTGAAAAAGAGCGGCGGGTCCAAGAAATTTAATGCTTTTAAAGGAATGGCTATAACGAAAGGCGATACGATATTAACCGGCAGTGACGGGAAAGTAACGATGGACCTGGACAGCGATAAAGAGGTCACGATTGGCACGGATACCACGCTTGTTGTGAGTGAGCTTGTCAAAAGCGCAAAGGCACTGGGCGGCAAAACGAGCCTGAGCCTGCTAAAGGGAAAGGTTCTTGTCACGATTAAGAAGAAGCTTGACGGCGATTCTAGGTTTGAGATCGAGACGCCAACTGCCATTATGGGCGTTATGGGGACGCAGTTTACTGTTGCGTATGAGAATAACGAGAGCTACTTGGGTGTATTTGAAGGCGCTGTAAAAACGAAGCACGGTCCAGGGCTAACGGAGGAGACGACTGTTAATCCCAATGAACAGCTGCCACTGAATAAAGATGGGGCAGGAGTAAAGGAAAAGCTGAATTATCTCGATCTTCCGTTGGTCGGCCTGGAGCATTATCTTCTGCTGCTTCAAAAGGACGGCAAAGCGGATAAGGCATTAATTGAGCAAGTTAAATCACTTATTGAAAAGAAAAAGCAAGAGGAAGCGGCGGCAGCTGCAGGCGGTAGTGGAGGTTCACAATCCAATTCTACTATTGTATATGAGGACAATGTCGGAACAGGCGGCAGCAGCGGTGGAGGCGGCAGCCCGGTCGCGACGCCAACGCCAACGCCAACAGCGTCACCGACGCCAACACCAACGGCGTCACCGACGCCAACACCAACGGCGTCACCGACGCCAACACCAACAGCGTCACCGACGCCAACACCAACACCAACGCCAGAACCTGTGCCGCCAACGTTAGATTTAACGATGTTTTATAATCATTTAGAATCGTATATGAAAAATGATAAAACGTTTATTTTGCCATTTACGACAACACTTGCTCTTAATGATTCTAGTACAAATATCGTCAAATTTGAGGTGCGTCAGGATGACGCTGGTGAATTTGAAAGTCTAGATATCGTTGAGACGGTTGATATACATCCATTTGAACCTAATCAGCTGGTGGTTAAATTAAAAGAAGCTGTGCAGTACGGATCAATAATTCGTATAAAGGTCTATGAAAATAAATTAAAAAATTCGGAAACCAATGATGTGCAGACGAATGAACAAGTTACAGCAAGAGGAGAAATGGAGCAAGGGTTTCAATTTATAAATAACAGTGAGTACCCGCCAATTGAATTTATTTTAGGGAAAACCGATTACTACACAAATATATCCTTTAAAACTTTTGGTTATGGAATGCCTGAATGGCCTTCTGAGGGGAACTCCCCTTACATCAGAATAACTAGAGTTTGCCCAGTTGAAGGAACGGAGGAGTGTTATCCGTTTTTTGAATATAACCTTAGCGGTGCTTTACAATTTAGCGTAACGGGTCCTGATACGGCAATGGTCATGTTAAAAGGAAATTATTTTGCCGAAGGCAATTTACGGCCTGGAGCATATCGCTTAAGTGTTTCTTTAAAAAATGGCAGTAATGGTCAGGTTGAAAACTTTCTAGAGCTTGATATTACGGTACGGGTAGCTAATCCTCCGAAGGCTTTAACCAAAGCGGCATTTATGGAGGATGAGTATACGTTAGTGCTTCCTTTTACTACGAGCCTTGCTTTTGGGAATTATTTTCCAAAAGATGGTTTAATAATTTATAAATGCGACGCGGTAGAGCTTCCAGAGGACAGAACATGTAGAAATGCGGAGCTGCCCCTCCTCAACATAACGGATATTGAGAGTGTTGCTGTTGACCAAGATAATCAAACGCAGCTCATTGTAAAGCTTAAAGATCCCATTGCATACAACTCAAATATTGACGTGTATGTAAAACCGAATGCTTGGAAGAACCCAGTTAATGATGATTTTCAAGAAAACGAGCAGCATTTCTCTTTAAATAGCAAAGTAACTGCCTTTCCTGATTACGTAGATTTTGAGAACAGGCCCGATATAGTAAAGGATAAGGAGCTTTTCATCTACACACATGGTTATGAACTGGGAGAGATAATAATTAATGGATATTTTTGTGCGGAAGAGGCATCTTGCTTTTGGTTTGAAGATATGCCGCTAGATAGCGATGCATATGAGCTCGAGAATGATGGTGAATATACAAAACTCATACTTAAAGGATCTTATTTCAGTATGGAACTAGCAAGAGGCGAGGGAAATATTACAATACCCATTATGAAAAAAGAGGAACAAATTGACGAGATAATTATACCCTTCAATATTATAAGACCAATAACTATAGATTAAATATCGAAAGGAGCAATGCTATGAAAAGCAATATTAAATGGCTAGCAGCAAGCACGGCGCTTGCAACGATGCTAGTTTCGTTTCATGCAACAGCATTCGCGGCGAATGAGCAGCCAGTAGAAATAAGAGAGACGGAGAACGTCGCTAAAGTTGCCAATGTCATCGAGAAAGCAAGCCAACCTTGGGGGCTGGCTTCTGCCCCTGACGGCAGCATCATTGTTGTAGGCACGGGCAGCAATCAGATTAGCAAATGGCAAAATGGGAAGCTTACTCCTGTTACGACAAAGACGGAAGCGGGCTATTTCGATGGGACGATTGCCAATTCAACGTTCAATCAACCGTCTTCTACTGTAGTGAACAGCAAGGGTGTCATTTATGTAAGTGACACCGACAATCACGTTGTGCGCAGAATTGTAAACGATCGAGTATACACGGCTGCGGGCAATGGCAAGCCAGGAAATAAAGACGGCAAATTTGGCGATGCGCAGTTTAACTCCCCAACGGGACTAGCAATAGACAGCAAAGACAATGTTTATGTAGCAGACTCCCTAAACCATGTCATTCGTGTCATTACTCCCGAAGGCGTAACATCTACCTTTGCTGGAATTGCTGGCGAAACAGGCGGGTACAAGGACGGAAGTGCAGCGCAAGCTTTGTTTAATGAACCGATGGGACTTGTGTTCGACGATAAGGGCGGCTTGTACGTAGCTGACAGCGGCAATCATCTTATTCGTTATATTTTTGATGGCAAGGTCAAGACGGTAGCTGGAAAACCGACAGCTGTCGATGCGCTTACCGGTTATATGGCAGGCGGCTATGGCAATGGCATAAGCGCTGAAGCGCGGTTTAATCGGCCGCGCGGGCTGGCATTTGCCGATGGGGTTTTGTTTGTTGCAGACAGCTTGAATAACCGAATTCGCGCTCTGCAAGCGGATGGAAAAGTCATTTCAATTGCAGGCCAAGGCGCGCCTGGCGATAAAGTTGGAGAGGTTGAACAAGCGCAGTTCAATCAACCGTCTTCCTTGCTGTATTTGAACGGAAAACTGTACGTAGCCGACACGTTAAACAATAGCGTTAAGGTGCTGGCGGTGAACCCTAAGGCTCTCAATCCTATTCGTACGAAAGAAGAATTGATTGCAGGTACGGAGCTGCTGCCGGCGAGCAAAGACATTCAAGTATGGCTGGATAACAAGCAAGTTAAATTCACTGCTTTGCAAAAGCCTTTTAAGAGCGGAGAAAAAACATATCTTCCTGTGAGAGCTGTCTTTGGTGCATGGGGAGCGAATATCAAGTGGAATGCTGCGGCCAAGGAAGTGCAGCTGACCAAAAACAACTGGAAGCTTTCACTAAAAGTAAACGCGAAGCATACGGTTATTGTTGAAAAAGGCACTTTATTCGTAGATGCACAATATTTAGCTGATGTCGCTTCATTTTTGTTTGCTTTTGATAGTGAATACAATGCTATTATTATGAGTAGTGAGTAATAAGTAGCAAAATTCCCTATCGCTGGAATGGAGGCTGTACAATGACTTTGGAAAACCGCTCGCAAAATAATGTAGACCGTTTCTCAGGCTTTCAAAACGATTACGACCAGCATCGTCCGAAAGCTCCTGCCGCAGTTGTAAATATTTTGACAAGCTATTTGGGAAGAGTGCCAAGCGTTGTGGCGGATGTTGGATGCGGAACGGGGCTGTCCTCCTTTATATGGCTCGGGCATGCGGAGCGAATTGTAGGCTTTGAGCCAAATGACGATATGAGAAGCAAAGCGCTGGCTCATTTGTCTAAGCTCCCGGAGGATCAATCCATTTCCTTCATCAAAGGGTATTCTGACCAGCTTAATTTAGATGCGGGCAGTGTTGATGTGGTAACCTGCTCGCAGTCATTTCATTGGATGGAGCCCGTCAGCACGCTCTCTGAATTTGCCCGCGTTCTGAAGCCGGAAGGTGTATTTGCCGCCTATGATTGCGATTGGCCTCCTACGCTGCACTGGGCTGTCGAATTAGAATATAAGCAGCTTATGGATCGTTCTGAGGAGATTATTGCTGCTCATATCCCAGAGAAGGATCAAGCCAGCAAACGAGATAAGGAACAGCATTTAACACAAATTCATAACAGTGGTCTCTTCCGTTTCTCCAAAGAAATCGTGTTCCATAACATGGAGCGCTGCGACGCAGAGCGTTATATGGGTCTGGCTATTAGCCAAGGCGGCATTCAAGCGGTCTTCAAGCTTGGCTCGAAGGCGCTGGAAGAGCAATTGCAAAGCTATCGCAGCAGTGTAGAGCGTTATTTTGCAGGAAGAACGCTTGATGTCATGTTCAGCTACCGCATGCGGATAGGTGTAAAATAGAGCAGCTTTAACGCTTAAATGGTGCAGAAGGCAGTTTTGTCGTGAGGACAAGGTTGCCTTCTTTTTTTTATTGCTAAAATGACCGCAAAACGTATTTGCATGTATAATGCAGGTTAAGTGTGATTTATTGTAAGGAGGACTTAGCTTGTCACCTAGAAATGTAGAAAAAGATAAAATGATGCGTGAAAAAAAGATGCAGCATATTCTCGACTGTGCCCTGAAGGTTATGGCGATTAATGGTTTTCAATTAACGAGCATTCAAGATATAGCGAAAGAAGCAAAGGTTAGTGTGGGTAATGTCTATCACTACTATGCTTCCAAAGAAGAGATATTCAGCGAGGTGCTGCGCTCGGGGCAGACGAATTATGGGAAGTATGTAACCGATTTAGCGGCCATGGAAATGGAACCGATCGCTAAGCTTAGGGTAATGCTTACCTCTTGGCTCTCATTGGAGACAAACTGGGCGTTTACGATTCTTATGCATACGGCAAGGTTATCGGGGTCTACTCCGCCAGACATTAAGAAGGCGATCACAGACCGTTTTACAGTAAACCTAGGCCCTGTCGCTGATATTATGAGTGACGGCATACGTAGGGGAATCATCATTGATGAAGATCCCTTGCAGCTTGCTTTTTATTTTGTAAGCCTTATTCAAGGCCTGACACTCCAGCGCCCGCCCGATTATGAGGTGAAGGTGGAGATGAATGTTGAGGCGATTATTCGATTATTTGAGATCAAAAAATAGCTTTTTTAGGCATGCGAAAAAAATGTTGACAAAGTTGAAATGATGCCGCAAAATAAGCAACATAACAAACCGAATGAACATTCAAATTGTAGATTGGTTTGACATAGGGGCGAATCGACCAGACCACTGGAGATTTAACGTTAGTTATTATACGCGTTAAGTCTTTTTATTTTACCATAATACCAAGTAATCGGGTATTAATAATGCAATATTGAATTGGAGGGGCAGCTTATGGCGGCGGAGATGCTCGTAGTACATGAACTTAATAAGACATTTGCAACACCCTCGGGAGATGTCATTGCGCTTGATCGCATTGGGCTTCAGGTGAAACAAGGGGAATTTATTACGATTATTGGACCGAGCGGCTGCGGCAAAAGCACATTGCTCAAAATTGTAGCGGGGCTCGATACCGGTTATGAAGGCACGGTTTTGTTGAATGGAAAACCGATTGAAGGACCGAGCATAGAAAAAGGATTTATTTTTCAAGAACCGAGGCTGTTCCCTTGGTTGACGGTAGAGAAAAATATAGCCGCAAATTTGTCGCTTCGCAAGCCGGAGGTTCGTAAACGAGTAGATGAGCTCATCGAGCTTGTAAGGCTGAAGGGCTTCGAACAGTCTTATCCTCGCGAGTTATCTGGAGGCATGGCGCAGCGTGTAGCTATTGCAAGAGCGCTGCTTCGCAGTCCTGATATATTGCTGCTGGATGAGCCGTTTGGCGCATTGGATGCTTTTACTCGGTCGCATATGCAAGAGGTGCTGCTTGATATTTGGCAGAGAAACAAAACGACGATGTTGTTTGTGACACATGATTTGGATGAGGCGGTATTTCTGGGCGAGCGAGTCGTCATTATGAATCCGCGTCCGGGTCATATTCGAAAAATATTGCCGATTGATTTGTTGTATCCTCGGAAACGAGCAGGCCATGCTTTTCAAGAGATGCGGCACAAGGTGCTGGGTGAGTTTGAGAAGGTTGAGGGGCCGGAAATCGATCAAGGCGCGGATATTTAATGAACTATTTCTCACCAAAAATATAGATCGTCGAGGAGAGAATGAAGATGAACAGATTACGCCTTCTTACGGCAGCAATTATTGTATTAGCGGTATTTATTAGCGGCTGCGCGGCTTCTGGCAACGGAAATTCAGACAAGAAAGAAACAGGCAACGCGGGCAACAAAGCAGCAAAAAGCTATGACGGAGTTACTGTAAAGATCGGGTATCAGGGCAGCGGCGGCTTAATGGGCAAAGCGATTGAGGAGAAATGGTTTGAAGATGAATTTGGCGAGCTTGGCGTGAAAGTGGAGTACGCGGAATTTCAGAGTGGCCCTCCAATGACAGAGGCGATTGCTTCTAACCGTCTTGATTTCGCTGGGCTTGGCAACATGCCGATCATTGCAGCACAAGCTGCGGACATTAAATTCACAGTCATTTCTCAGGCGCTCGAAGGCAAAAACAATGTCGCGATCATCGTGCCTAAAGATAGCCCGTTTCAAACGGTTGCTGACTTAAAAGGCAAGAAGGTAGCTGTTGCCAAGGGGAGTAACGCATTTAACTTCCTTTACCGCGGCCTTGAAGGTGCGGGGCTTAAAGCATCGGATTTGGAAATTATCCAACTGCAGCCGGATGAAGCGCAGCCTGCTTTTGAGACGGGGAAGGTTGACGCATGGGCGACATGGGAGCCGAACATTACGCTGAACACACTGCAGGATAAAGCGAAGGTGCTTGCGGACGGCGAACAGCTGGGCGTGCTTTCTCCTTCCTTCAACATTGTTAGAAAACAATTTGCTGATGACTATCCTGAGCTCGTTACCCTGTATCTGAAAGTATGGAACAAAGCGCTTGCTTGGGAAAATGATAATCGTGCCGAATCCACCGAGCGTTATGCGGCAGAGCGTAAAGTGCCTGCGGCATTAATTGAAGCGATCTTCAATCGCTCCAGGACAATTAATATCCCTGTATCGGACGAAATTATTGCAGAGCAGCAAAAGACGGCGGACTTCCAGTTCGACATTAAAGTCATTCGCAAGAAAATCGACGTGTCCACCGTATTTGATAACAAATTTATTGAAGATGCGTTGAAATAATACACTGAACAAGAGGAATGGGGCGTTTCTTATGGTTGGAGCTGGCTCAGAAAGCGCATTGCATAAGCCCATCAAAGTAATGAAGAGGCGGCCAAGGAGCCGTCTCTCTATTCAAACTGTTAATCTGCTGCTCAGTTTGCTGCTTCCAGTCGGCTTATTAGCTATCTGGCAAATTGCTGGAATGATGGGGAAGCTTAATCCAACGCTGCTGCCAACACCAGGCTTAATTGTGGAGGAATTCGTTCATTTAACTTTATCTGGTGAGCTGGTTTATCATCTCGGTATTTCAGCTCGGCGTGCGCTGCTTGGATTTTTGCTGGGCGGAGGATTAGGTTTAGCTGCGGGATTATGGGTAGGGTTCTCCTATAAGACGGAAAGGCTCATTGATCCTTCCTTGCAAATGCTTCGTACTTTGCCCCATTTGGCCGTAGCTCCGTTGTTTATTTTGTGGTTTGGCTTTGATGAGACATCTAAAGTGTTATTGATTGCAAAAGGTGCTTTTTTCCCACTGTACGTCAATACCTTTCTTGGTATTCGTTCCGTAGATGGCAAACTGTTTGACGTTGCCCGTGTGCTGCAGTTTAGCCGCTGGCAAATGATTGCGAAGCTTGTTCTTCCGGCATCGCTTCCTAATATCTTTCTCGGCGTGCGACTTTCTATCGGTGTGGCATGGCTTGGGCTTGTTGTAGCGGAAATGATGGGTTCGAGCTCAGGAATTGGTTTTCTGATTAATGATGCGCGTTATCTTATGATTACTTCGGTTGTATTTGTAGGCATTATTATTTTTGCCGCAGTCGGTAAGCTGACGGATTCGCTTGTTAAGCTGCTTGAGAAGAGGCTGCTAAATTGGCAGGACAGCTACAAAGGAGGCAGCAAGTAATGAGCGAACGAACCGCTTCGCGTGAAATGGGCGCAAAGGCAGCTGGTCGGGACTGGTTAAGCGTTATTCCAAAGCCGCTTCATGGCTGGATTGTTCCGGCTTTAATTGTAATTGTCTGGCAGGCGGTCAGCGGGCTTGGTTTGTTGTCTGAAACACTGCTGCCGGCCCCGTCAAATATTGTGAAGAGCTTTGTGTCATTGTGTGAATCGGGAGAGATGGGGAAGCATCTCGGTATTAGCATGTACCGCGCTGGTTTTGGGTTTCTTCTTGGCGGAGCGCTCGGGCTGCTGCTTGGTTTATCGGCGGGTCTTGGCAAAGTGATGGAGAGGACGCTTGATCCTTCGCTGCAAATGCTGAGAACTGTGCCGCTGCTTTCCGTTATTCCGTTGTTTATTTTGTGGTTTGGGATCGGAGAGTTTTCGAAGGTGCTGCTTATTGGGCTTGGCGCTTTTTTCCCGGTTTATGTGAACACATTTCTTGGTATTCGAAATACGGATGTGAAGCTGTATGAGGTTTCGCGTATTTTCCAATATACGAAGCTTCAGCAGGTAACAAGGCTTATTATACCAGCGGCCTTGCCGAATATTTTATTGGGCGTACGGCTATCGCTTGGCGCTTCATGGCTGCTGCTTGTCGTTGCAGAAATGATGGGGACGAGTGCAGGTATCGGTTATATGATTCAGGATGCAAGAGCATACTCGCAAACGGAAATTGTTTTTGTAGGCATAATTTTGTTCGCTGTATTTGGCAAGTTGTCGGATTCGGCCATTCGGCTGCTAGAAACCAAATGGCTTCGCTGGCGAGATACGTATAAAGGATGAGAAAATGAATCGTTTAGAGAGGCGGTTAACGGATTATGGGGAAACGGCAGGAGCAGCTCCATCTCGGAGCATTTATTTATTATACAGGGCATCATCATGCAGGCTGGCGTCATCCGGAGTCGGGTGTTGAAGGAATGTTTGATGTGAAGTTTTATCAGAAGCTTGCGCAAACCGCGGAGCGCGGCAAGTTCGACATGCTCTTCTTCGCAGATCTGCTTTATGCCACTAATGTGGGGCAAGCGGTAGCGGGCATGCTGGAGCCTCTTACGCTATTGTCCGCCTTATCGGCTGTTACGGAGAAAATCGGGCTGACCGCAACCGTCTCAACCACATACAACACCCCCTTTAATGTCGCACGAAAGTTTTCTTCGCTTGATCATATTAGCGGCGGGCGGGCAGGGTGGAATATTGTAACCTCGCAGCTTGATCTGGAAGCTCACAATTACGGGCAGCCAAAACATCCCGAGCACGGCCTGCGTTACAAGATGGCTCGTGAATTTGTGGATGCCACAACCCGATTGTGGGATAGCTGGGAGGATGGCGCGCTTGTGCTTGACCGGGTGTCGGGTCAGTTTGCCGATGAGTCTAAAGTAAGGCCGGTTGATTACAGCGGTGAATGGTACTCCACGAAAGGGCCGCTGAATGTGCCGAGATCTCCTCAAGGTTATCCGGTGCTAATTCAGGCAGGCTCATCAGGTCCAGGTCAAGACTTTGCGGCCAGCATTGGCGAAGTTATATTTACGGCGCAGCAATCGCTGGAAGCGGCAAAAATCTTTTATGAGAGTGTGAACAGCAAGCTTGGAGATTATGGCAGGGAACGCGGCAGTCTAAAAATCATGCCAGGCCTCTCCCCGATTCTTGGTGCGACGGAAGAGGAAGCGAAGCAGCGTTATCAAGAGCTGCAGGAGCTCATTCCTGCCGCCCATATTGTCGGCTTCTTATCCGGATTCCTCGGCGTAGATTTAAGCAGCTATTCGCTTGATGATCAGCTGCCGGATATTCCTGATCCTGTTGAAGCATCCAACGGCATGAAGAGCCGTGTTCAGCTTATTATGGATATGGCGCGCAAAGATAGGCTGTCGATGCGAGAGCTTGGAAGCAGGATGCTTGGAGCGAGGGGACATTTGCAGTTTGTTGGTACGCCCGAACAGCTGGCTGACCTTATCGAGCTGTGGTTTGAGGACTATGGCTGCGATGGCTTCAATATCATGGCTCCTGTTCTTCCTGGAGGGCTCGACGATTTCGTTCATTATGTCGTGCCGATTTTGCAGCAGCGCGGACTGTTTCGTGAAGATTACACGGGAGATACCCTTCGTGACCATCTTGGACTTGAGCGTCCAAGCGAAGGGCATTTCCGCAAAAAACGTCCTGTGGTACAAGAACAAGCGTAACAAGATCTGAGCGGCTATAGTGAAAAAAACGCAAAGAAGCAAGCAGCTGGCGCCATGATTAGGCGACGGCTGCTTGCTTCTTTGCCGTTGTTGCAGGGAAGGGGGGACTAAGGTTTTGTGAATATTCCGCTCTTTAATAAACACCATCGATTATAAGTAAAATATTTCATGGCAAACCTCCACCTTAAAAATAAGTGATAACGGTTCCAAGACAGCAGCCTCTATTTTATGAAAAATGAATAGGTGACATAGCCGATAGCGATAGCTACCAAACCAAATGCTGCCGTGGAGGAAAGGATACGGAAAAATATTTCCCACTTATCTCTTTTTGTGTTTCGAATGTCCTTGTCCTCATTCCCCTGCGTCTCATGATGCTTTAGATTATCTTGACGAGGCTTAATGATGGGATCACCCGCTTTCTTTATTCCTTCTCTTTGCTTTGCTTATAAACGACAAGTATAGTGCTGCGCTGATAAGTGTTGCCTGAAGTGGCTGTTTTGATCATGGAGCCGTAGCAAATATTAATGACTTGATCGTCGCTCAGTTCTGCCAAAAACTCATTTGCTCTTTTTTCAGCAAAAACAGAATCCGTATCAATAAATTCTTTTACTTGAATCATATTCGTTGTGTCCTCCCTTACCAAATAAATATGCAGATAGGCACCCCGCGTCGATAGCAGAATGCCTTCTGACGTCCACCATAGCATTGCGTACTATAAGTGTCAACAGGGAGATTTAATGATCCATTTTAGACGAAGAAAATAGGGGCAGCTTCGCTAAAATAACGAAGCTGCCCCTATTCGGCTGCATGGGCTGTTTAGCTTTTTTTCCAGACGCCGCCATTTAAATATCTGCTTGCCGCTCTTCAGCGTGACCTTGCTCCAGCGTGTGCTGGATTGTTCGAATAGCTCTTTGTAAGAAACTGATTTATAGAATCCTTTTTTATACTGAGCATTAATCTAGCAACCTCGTTAATTCATGTAAATAAAACTAACATATGTTTTCTTCAATTTAGTAAGGATATGAGCACAAATGAGTGAAAAGTAGAGTTAAACTTCGATGGTTACGCTTTTTTGTCTACTTTAATGATTTGTTAACTTATATAACATGAAATAGACTGGTGTAGAAGAAAGAGAGAATTATATCGCATAGGAGGAGTTAAACATGACACAAGTTGTAAAGAGCGAGATAGCGAAAAAGATTTTAATTCCACTGCTTGTACTTTCATTGCTTGCAGCGATGGTAGGGGTACTGACAAAAACGGATTTTGTACGCGCGGAGGAAGCGCCGCAGCTGCCGACATTTGATATTCCGGCCCTATCCGCTGAACATCAAGCTTCAAGTCTTCCTAATGTTATTGTTGTTGCAACAGGAGGAACGATTGCGGGTAAGGCAAGCAATAATGATCCTACTAACTTCCAGAGCTATGCGGCTGGTACTTATAAAATGGCAGATATGGTTGCTCAGCTGCCTGGGAAAAATAAAATAGCTGATGTTTCTACCTATCAATTCGGCAACAAGGGTTCGAGCGGCTATAGTATTAGAGATCTTTATGATCTATCGCTTGCGGTAGACGAAGCTCTTAAGACTTATGATAGTGCAGTTGTAACGACGGGTACGGATACGATGGAAGAAATCGCGTATTTCCTCGATCTAACCGTTCGCAGTGAAAAGCCTGTTGTTGTTACAGGCTCTATGCGTCCATGGGATGTTATTGGAACGGACGCGCCTGCCAATCTCTATCAAGCTATTAAACTAGCTGGCAGCGGTAAAACAAAATGGTTTGGCACAGTGGTCATGTTGAATGATGTCATTTATGCGGCGCGTGAGGTTACGAAGTCAAATTCTCACCGTACCGATACTTTTGATGCTCCGATGTTTGGTGCGCTAGGTTATGTGGATGACCCGGCTGTTCGTATTTATCGTGCTCCTGCTAGAGCGGCAAAAGCAGGAACGCCGGCATGGGCTTCACCATTCGATTTGAAAACCATCTCCAAAGATAGTCTTCCGATAGTAGAAATCGTATACAGCTATCAAGAAGCAGGAGGCGGCGCTATTCGCGGCTTGGTGGAAGATGGCGCGAAGGGAATTGTAACCGCTGGAACAGGTGCTGGCGGCATTTCGTCGAAGCTAAGTGCTGCGCGTTCCGCGGCCATTAAGGATAAAGGTGTCGTATTTGTATCGACAACAAGAACAGGCTCAGGCTCTATCTATGATAGCGGCAGCGGAAGTGTTATTGGCGGAGACAACTTGAACGCGGCGCATGCTCGTATGATGTTGTTGCTGTCCCTAGCATTTACAAACGATGTAAACAAGATTAGAAGCTGGTTCACGACTTTTGGTACACAGGATGTAGAAATTTCAGTTGATGAGAATACGGTATTAAGCACGACAGTAGAAGAGCCAATCGAAGAGCCTGTTGTGACGGAACCGGTCGTTGTTGTTCCTACACCGGAAGCAGAAGTTCCAGCTGTTACAGAAACAACGCCTGAAACAGCGCCAGTGACGCCATAATTAGGGGGAGGAGTACGGTTATGACCATAAGAAGTGAATCAACTACAACAAAGAAAGTTTTCATTCCCCTCCTCATTGTGGCTCTCCTCAGTACGATACTGACTGGCTATGCCAGCTCAGTTCGTGCCGAGACCGCAGCACCTCAGCTGCCTACCTTTGATATCCCGGCATTATCCGAGGAGCATAAAGCTTCTCCATTGCCAAATGTCATTGTAGTGGCGACTGGCGGGACGATTGCTGGTAAAGCGAGCAATAATGATCCTACTAATTTCCAAAGCTATGCTGCAGGAACGTATAAAATGGCGGATATGGTAGCTCAGCTGCCTGGGAAAAATAAAATAGCGGATGTCTCTACTTATCAATTCGGCAACAAGGGCTCGAGCGGCTACAGTATGAAGGACCTGTATGATCTCTCCCTTGCGGTGGATGCTGCGCTTGAAATTTATGATAGTGCAGTTGTTACGACAGGTACGGATACGATGGAGGAAATCGCTTATTTTCTCGATCTAACTGTTCAAAGCGAGAAGCCGGTAGTTGTCACCGGTTCAATGCGGCCTTGGGATGTCATTGGAACGGATGCTCCAGCCAACCTGTATCAAGCGATTAAGGTAGCGGGGAGCGGCAAAACAAAGTGGTTCGGCACGGTCGTTATGCTAAACGATGTCATTCATGCGGCACGCGAAGTAACAAAGAGCAATTCGCACCGGACGGATACGTTTGAGACACCGATGTTCGGCGTGCTTGGTTACGTTGATGATGCTGCGGTACGTATGTATCGTCTGAATGCTAGAGCGCTCAAAGCTGGACAAGCGGATTGGAAAACGCCGTTTGCATTGAAAAATATTTCGAAGGACAATTTGCCTATCGTTGAAATCGTTTATAGCTACCAAGAAGCCGGCGGCGGTGCCATTCGTGCTTTAGTAGCTGATGGAGCCAAAGGGATTGTAACAGCCGGCACTGGGGCGGCTGGCATTTCGTCGAAGATGAGCGCGGCGCGGTCCGCAGCAATTAAGGATCATGGCGTTACATTCGTATCGACGACCAGAACAGGTTCTGGAACGATTACTGGCGGCGGAAACGGCATTATTGCCGGAGATAATTTAAACCCGCAGCATGCACGCATCATGCTTATGCTTTCGCTGGCATTCTCGAATGATTTTGCTACAGTGAAGAACTGGTTTGAAACGGTAGGGACACAAGATATTAAGGTTGATGTGCCTGAAACGCCTGTAACGCCTGTAACGCCTACACCTACACCGACTCCAACTCCTCCAGTAGAAGGCGGTACAGGTGGTTCGGGTGGCAATGTACCAAATAAAGGACAGGTTTCGATTGGTGCAGGCAGCGCAGGTACGCTTGGCTTGGATGATAGTGTTACTGTATCTATTCCAGCAGGTGCGACGAAGGAGCAAATGCTGCTTTCTATTGAGAAACTGACTGAGACGGGCGGCATTGTTGAGCCATCGAGCAAGCGAGTATCTTCTATTTTTGAAATACTCAAGTCAATATCAGCTGATTTCTTCGTTCCAGTCACGCTGACCTTTAAGTTTGATACCGCTTTGATCAAGAGTGGTCAGACGGCGTCCGTATTCTATTACGATGAAGTGAAGAAGCAATGGGTAGAGATGGGTGGTACGGTAAAGGATAACTTTATTACTGTACAATCTGATCATTTTACTAAGTTTGCTGTATTCGCTGTAGACAAGAAAGCTGAAGAAGTGCCTTCTTTTACAGATATATCAAAGCACTGGGCAGAGGCCGCTATTAAAGAGGCGGTCGCATCTGGAATTGTGAAGGGATATGAAGACGGTACTTTTAAACCGAATAAAACCGTAACGCGTGCGGAATTTTCCGTTATGCTGATGGGTGCGTTGAAAGCGGATGGTGCAGGCTCGGCGCTTGCCTTTGCTGATAATGATAAAATCGCGGCTTGGGCAAAGGAAGCTGTTGCACAAGCGGTCAAAGCGGACATTATTAGCGGCTATCCAGATGGAACCTTCCGTCCGGGCGCAAACATTTTGCGTATGGAAATGGTGTCAATGATTGCAAGCGGTGCTGGATTAACGTTAGATCCGAATGCGACAACGAGCTTTGCTGATAACAAGGATATCCCGGTATGGGCGAAGGGTGCGGTTAAAGCAGTTAGCGATAAAGGCATCATTCAGGGCCGTACGGGCAATATCTTTGCGCCAAAGGCTACAGCAACGCGGGCAGACGCGATTACGGTTATTATGAATATGCTTAAAAACAAATAATGGCTTAACAGAAAAAGAGCGGTTTTTAAAGGTTGATTAGAACCTTTAAGAACCGCTTTTTTTACGCCATATCCTAATACACGCCATGCGACTCTTTCTATCACCCGACGGAGATGATGATTGGGGATCAGGCCAAAGAATCAGGTTAGTGACGAGGCGAAGTAATATAAAAGCTACTCTTTGGAGACGTGGCTGCCCCAAACGGCAGCTCCTTCTTTGGATAGTGCGCTGAATGTCATCACATAGCTGAGTGTGCCTTCATTCCACTGACGGAGTAAAACGCCGTGATACAGCGAACCATCAATTGTAAGATCGATAGTAGCAGCGCCAGTGGTTCTCCATGAGCCGCTTACGCTTCCAGAGATCGTGCCGTCTTTGTTGAGAGAAAGCAGTGCTGCTGGTTTCACATCAGCCGTAATGTCTTTGCCATGGTTCACGTATTTGTATTCGCCGATGATTTGCTCGGTTTTTACGCTCTCTGCGGTTTCGCCTGCATAACGATGAGGCGCGACGACAGGCCAGCCTTCCGTGTTCATAAGCATTTGATGAACTCTTATCTCGTGGCTTTCTCCGCGAGATGGAAAACGAGTGTGGAAAATAATAAATATTTTACCCGTGTCAGGATCGGTGTAAGTGGAGTTATGACCAGGTGAAGTGTAACCCGTCCCAATATTAGCAATTTCTCCGTCGACATTGTCCATTCGGAAGTTTCCCATGAGCTTCACTCCATAAGGCGCAATAGAAGCATCATCAAACAGCGTGCCGAAGGCGCCAAATGCGTCAATCATTTCCTTGCCCTCTGAATCGAGGAACGGGCCGTCGGGATTTTTTGAGCGTGCCACACGAATGTTGTATCCGCCTGTGGAGTCTAGTCCGCCATAGGAAAGGTATAAATAGTAATAGTCCGTTTCTTTGTTGTACATCATATAAGGCGCCTCGATGCGGCTGTGGTTGTTGCCGAGCAGTCGTTTGCCGTAGCCTTGATCGGGATAGGGCAGACCTGTTTTTGGATTCATTTTCATAATAAAAATACCGCCGGAGTATGAGCCATAAACCATCCACAGAATGCCGTCTTTATCATAAAACAAATTTGGATCGACTACGTTTGGATGCACTGCCGCGTCATACAACGTTCCATCCTCGCTCAAATCATTCCACATGCCCGATTTGAGAATCGTGCCCTTATTTTTATAAGGCCCTTCAACCTGATCGGCAACCGCATAACCAAGCACCGACCGAGGCGAGTCGCCCTTGCACATGCTGTAATACATATAAAATTTGCCGTCCGGCAATTGGATGACATCGCCTGCCCAGAACGTATCAGTCTCGGCCCAAGCTAGCTCCTCGCTCATTTCTGTCAGTACATCCGGTATGATGGGATTCCCTTCATAGACACTGGAGTTCAGCTGCTCCCAGGTCATGAGGTCCTTCGACTTCGCCGCAGCAAGATGCGAGCCGAAAATATAGAAGGTATCACGAACTTTGATAATCGACGGATCATGAACGGAGGCGTTAGTGAATAGAGGCTCCTCCACTGTAACCGCTTCCGTTTTTGGTTGGTTTGAAGGATCACTAGCTGCGGATGGTTGATTGCTCTCCGCTGGTGGAGCTGCATTTCCGGCGTTATTTCCGCTGCAAGCGCTCAAAAATGTCATCATGCATACCGTTAACAAAATGATGGTTTGTTTTCTCAAGCAGAAATCCTCCTAGGTTAACGTTAAGTAGTTACTAAAAATATTAATTGATTAATAAATGTATTATACCCTAGGAGATAAAAAAAGAGAAGGGCTCAGCCCTTCTCTTATTTCGTCTTAACTGGTTCTTCGAACGTCATGCCAAGCGTGTCTACAGTTACTTTTTTCATCGAAATTGGCGTTTCCGGCTTATCGCCCGGGCCAACCTTCTGATTGGCAACCTCATCGACCGCCTCGATGCCTTCGGTTACTTTTCCGAAAGCTGCGTATTCATTATCGAGTGAAGATGCATCAGCATGCATGATGAAAAATTGCGAGCCTCCAGAATCTGGATCATTCGTACGAGCCATGGAGATAACACCGCGAGTATGCTTCAGCTTGTTCTCGAAACCATTGCTGTTAAATTCGCCTGGAATGCTGTATCCTGGACCGCCGGTGCCAGTACCTTCTGGATCTCCGCCTTGAATCATAAACCCTGGAATCACGCGGTGAAAAATAACGCCATCATAGAAGCCTTTATTAATAAGAGAAATAAAGTTGTTTACGGTATTAGGTGCAACCTCTGGGTAAAGCTCAAGCTTAATGATTTTGTCATTGCTAAGTTCAATCGTTACAACAGGATGCTTGTCCGAGCCGAGAAGCTCAGGGCCTTCCTCAGCAGGTGCTTCAGTAGGGGGAGTTGTGCTTGTGTTGCCACTGCCTGATCCTGTTTTCTCATTACTCCCGTTTGCGCCGCAGCCTGATGCTACAATGAGCAGAGTTAGTGCGAGAAGAAGCATGATCCCAAGACGTTTGTTCTTAAACAGCATTTCAATATCCTCCTTAAATTTGCGAATGCAATGACCTTGAGACGATCAGGTTTGCGCAGCATTCACCTTTTATATCCAACTTGTATAATATCATATTGCGTGATTTAAATGCGAATTCATCGTTATATCATTGTGTTGATTGTCTCTAATAAGTTAAGGTCTTGCGCGACAAGCGCTGATTCGCTATAATCACATTAATTCAGTCGAAGGGATTGGGTCTTATGTACACATTCCAATTGAATCAGCTTCATCATTTCACCAAGCGTTAGCACCCCTGATCAACATTCAGGGTGGGCTAGCGCTTCTCGCGTTGGCCTCCCTGCAGCATACGATGCGCGCAGGACCAAGAGGTCCTGCGCGTTTTTTTTATTCCAATAATGCAGTGAGAGGAATGATCGTGATGCAAAATGTAAAGGGAACCTATGATTATTACGGCAGGGAGCAAGCGCTTAGAAGAAAGATTCAGGAGACTCTGCGGGAAAAGTTTGAGCTGTATGACTTTGATGAGATGGTGTCTACCGAGCTGACTGATCTTGCTTTCTTGACATCCAAATATGCAGGCGGCGATGAGATTGTTAAGGAAATGTACCAGCTTACAGATCAGCGAAAACGACGATTAGGCTTGCGCTATGATTTGACGATCCCTTTTGCCAAGGTGATGGCATTAAATCCAAGTATTGAATTGCCTTTCAAGCGATATGAAATGGGGAAGGTATTCCGTGATGGTCCCGTTAAACGCGGGCGGCTGCGAGAATTTTTGCAATGTGATGTGGATGTTGTTGGGGTGAAGGGGCCGGAAGCTGAGGTGGAATTGATGCAGCTGGCTGTCGATGTGTTTCGCACCCTAGAGCTGGATATCCAATTGAAATGGAATAATAGGCGGTTTCTTGGCGAAATGCTTGCAGCAATTGGCGTCCAGGGAGAGGATTCGTTGTCGGTTATGCTGACTTTGGATAAGCTCGCAAAAATCGGAATAGACAGTGTGAAGGCGGAGCTTGCTGAGAAGGGTTTGGCTGACGGGGTCATCGCTGCGATTTTAGAGTTGATGGAGCTGGAGGAGCCTACGCTAGAGACGTTGATAGATAAATATGACCTGCAATATAGTGCTGGGGCGCAGGAAGTAATCGAGGTTCGTGATATTTTGCGCAAGCTTGGACTAGAGTATGTTTGCGTGTTTGACCCTTTTCTCTCACGCGGGTTATCTTTCTATACAGGTACGGTTTATGAAATATTTGATGCTTCGAACGGCTTCGCATCGAGCCTTGGCGGCGGCGGTCGGTATGATGCCATTATTGGACAGCTTATAGGCAGGGATGATGCTGAGTACGCAGCGGTCGGCTTGTCATTTGGAATGGAGTCAATTATGGCTTTGCTTGAAGAACGTTACGCAGCTGCAGCGAAGGCGTCGGTTAACGTAGTGCTCATTCCCGTAAGCGTTACGGCGGCAGAACTGCTGCAAACCGCAGCGGAGCTGCGTGCGAGTGGCATTCGAGTGAAGCTCGATTCTAGCGGTCGAAAGCTGAAAAATATACTTGCATCGGTAGCGAACAGCGGCATACGTTACGCTCTTCTGGTGGGAGAGGCGGAATGGAAGGCGGGCTTAGTACGCTTGAAGGATATGGAGGAGCGGGTCGAAAGGGAAATGAGTGTCGACGAAGCCATTTATATTTTAGAAAAGGTAAGTGGATGAGGATCGATAAGTTAAATAGTTTGATATTGGAGCAGCCAAGTTGTACTCGTTTTCTTTAACTTGGCTGCCCGTCATGAGACATTACGAGAGCTAGAGGATTAGTCGTTATAGGAAAGGGAATAGGATGCTGAACAGCTTACGTCGTTTGGTGCGATCCTTTGCTGGGAGCGATGCGGCGGCAATATGCTGCTGAGGGTATTGCAGTGCGTCCATGCTTGCGGTTAGCTGAGTCAGAACGAGCCTAAGTTCGTCGAGCTCCTGCCGGTGGCTCAGCAGCTGGTAAGTGACGACTTCATCCGCTTTCTGGGATAGGGAAGCTTCCAGACGGCTCAGTCGATGGAGCAGTTCCTCGCGATCCTCGTATACAGGTGCGGATGCCTGCAGATCTTGCGGAACGGGAGAAAGGTTAATGTCTTGCAGACTGCCCCCTTCCTCCAATTTTTGCTTAATCAGCTGCAGGTTTTGAAGAGCCGTCTCATCAAAGGTATAGTGACCGAGCGTATCCTTGCCGAAAGAAGAGGGGAACTGGGATATCCAACGTCTGACTGTTGTTTCACTGACAGCAAGAAGCTGAGCGGCTTCTTTGGTTTTTAACAACGCCATTGTCATCACCTCGCTTATTAATTACTAGAGTTATTCGTGCCGAAAACATGCTCTCCTGCACGGCTGACAAAGGTAGTGGTTAATCGCTAAAAGAAGTGATCATCCGATTGATTTTTCATGCTCGCAGCAGTAGCGCGAATATTGCGGCAATTAAAAAAGAAGCTTTCTTATCCACGCTCTGAGTGGGGAAGAAGGCTTCTTTATTTGCGGGATATATTAACTGAAGCGGTTAAGACCTAAACAGAGCTTTACAGCAGCTTCTGTACATATCGTTCGATTTTCTCAGGCGTATCCTTTGATCCAAAGCGCTTTAATACCTTGCCGTTCTGGTCGACAAGAAATTTGGTGAAATTCCATTTGATCGACCTTGTGCCGAGGAAGCCGCGCGCTTCATTCGTCAAGTGTTGGAATAAAGGGTGCGCAGTGCTGCCGTTTACATCCACTTTGGAGAATAAAGGGAACGATACTCCGAAATTGATTTCGCATGCTTCTGCAACCTTGCTGTCATCGCTAAGCTCTTGATTGGCGAATTGCGAGGAGGGGAAGCCTAGTACAGAAAAGCCTTGTTTATTATAGGTGTCATGAAGTTTTTGAAGTCCTTTGAACTGCGGGGCGAAGCCGCATTTGGTAGCTGTATTCACGATGAGCATGACCTTGCCTTTATAAGGGGCTAGAGTCTGATTTTCGCCTCTAATGGTCTTTACTTCAATATTGTACAAGGACATAGGAACAACCTCCATCAACCGATTTTATATTTTTTATAATTTAATTGTACTCAATCTATATAGGGGTGTCAAATGAAATAAATAGAGGTGAGTTAGCTTATAGCCAGAGGCTGCTTTTATTGGTCTGTAAATGAATAAGAGGCCGCCCCTATTTGCTAGGGACAGCCTCTGGCTTGCTTTTAATAAAGAACTTTATATGCACCCGACTGAAGTAGCAAGGCTCCTGCTGCGGCTTCGTTATCGGTGTCAGCCACTAGCAAGTAGTAGCCTTGATCGATAGCTTCTTTGCACGGTTCGATGAATTTGTCTTCTATGCCAATATCATGGAGCACGTCTTTAGTATCAGGCTCATTATCAAGCTTCACAGCGCCTGCGGCTATGCCGGTAGGGCCGCCGCTTATGCCAGTGCTTCCAGCGGTATAACCTGAACCTGCTGCAAATGGAGCGGCGCTAAGCGGAGTGATTGTTCCGGATTGGTTCACCTCTTGCGCTTCTCGAATTTCATAAACTTCCTCAATAGGGATGCTTGAATCGGAAACAAGAAGCGGAGCCGATTCCTTGTTCTTCAGAACGATTCTAAGATTATGTCTATTTGTTCTCGCTGCTTGAAACCGTTTGATCGCTTCCAAGACACCTTCTTCTTTGTCAAATACTCCAATGGCTGTCGTCATAGGGGAGTTCTCCTCTCGTATCTAAGCTAGAATGAGGTTACATGTACTTATATACCCTGCATTCCTTGCTTTGAATCGATAGGCTGGATTAGCGAGCTGCAAGTGCTGAAGCTTCGCTAATTTCGTTAATTTCATCTATTGTCAGCTTAAAACGCATAGCTTTCACGTTTTGCTCGGCGTGGTGAATTTTTGATGCTCCGGGAATCGCGAATACAGTATCTCCATGAGCATGGATGAGCCAATTTAACGCGATTTGTGTTGCAGTAGCCTCATAACGAGCAGCTACCTGTTCAAGCGAATCAATAAGCGGTTTAGAACGTTTTAGGCCGTTTGCTTGAAAAGCGGAGCTCCATTTGCGCGGGCCGCTAATGGCTTTGATCAGAGAAGGATCATGATGAAACTTCCCGCTTAATATACCCTGTTCAAGCGGAGAATAAGCAATGATTGCACAACCGAGTTCTTGCGCCGTCTCGAGAATGCCATTTTTCTCGATGCGGCGGTCAAGCAGGCTGTATTTTACTTGATTGGAGGCGAGCTGCAAGCCATGCTCCCGTAGAACGCGATCGGCCTCGCGCATTTGTTTAGCGGAGAAATTGCTTACACCTATATTTTTGATTTTTCCGGCAGCGGCCAGCTTCGCCATTTCCTTCATCTCACTGCCCACTGAAGAGAAGGAGAAAGGCTGGTGCACCTGATAGAGGTCGATTGTACGCCCCTCAAGCTGTTTAATTCTCACATCAATTGTACGGCCAATGTTGCTGGCGGTACGCATTGCCGGCCACCACTTGGTCGCAATATAGACCTTATCCTCTGCTGGCAAGGCTTCGTGCAAAGCGCTGGCGAGCAGCTGCTCGGATTGGCCGTTTCCATAAATTTCAGCGGTGTCAAACCAGTTAATGCCGCCTTCGTAGCTTGTTTTTACGATATCATTAATGATTTCACCCTTCAGAGCGGGCCAAAACTTTCCGACGAGCCCTTTGCCATTGCTGAATTGCCAGCAGCCAAGGCCAAGCGGAGATAACTGCAAACTCGTTTGGCCAAATCGCCTAACCGTAGATAATGTCATGGCTTGCTCCCTTCAGAACATCAGAATAAGTAATGGGCAGCTGTCTTTTTCCGTTATGCTCTAGCTGATCCTTGCTGTATTCGGTCTAGGAACTGATGCATTTGTTCCAGCAATGCAGCACCTTCTTCAGGTGTACCGTCAAGCTTGCATGCGAGCTGATGAGGAATGTCGACGGCTTGTTCCTTTAACGCTCGGCCTTGCTCTGTGAGTTCCACGAGTACGCTGCGTTCATCGTTGCGGTCACGCGTACGCGTAATATGTCCTGCAGCCTCCAGCTTCTTAAGAAGCGGGGTCAACGTGCCTGAGTCCAGATAAAGCTTATTGCCAAGCGCGGTTACCGTGACATGGTCCTGCTCCCATAGGGCGAGCATTGTAACGTATTGCGTGTAGGTAAGGTCGATCTTCTCGAGCATTGGGCGATACAGCTTAGTAATCTCGCGAGAGCAGGCATAGAAAGCGAAGCATATTTGATTGTCCAGTTTTAAAATTTCGTTGCTGTCCATGTTGTTGTCCTCCGTGGGAAGGTGAATTTGTTTGTTTAAAAGGCAATGAGCTAATGTTCTAAGTTTAACAAAATTAAATTGTGATAAATATAATATAGAGGAATGGACAATACACTGTCAATGCGCACAGCGGCTTCTTATATTGTAGAGGGAGGATGAAGTGTGCTATAGTTACAGCGTTTATTTAATGAAGGAGTGAGAGCGATGTCGCATACTGCTAATGAGGTTGCAGAATGGATGCTGAACGAATTGAAGGAAAAAGGGATTTTGCATCAAAGCGCCGCAGTTGAGCATATAAAAAGCCATTTTGGCGAATCGTTTATATATGTGAATGAGCACGGCAACGCTTCAATCGACAAAGAAGTGAAAAAAATGTTCCGTAAGCTCCATAAGGGAAAGGCCGCTTGGGAGAGAGACGGGTTCTTCTGGGGCTGGAGCTAAACCGCATATTATTGTAGTGGGAAGCTGGGCGTTAAAGCCAAAACGTCCATTTCTCATGAACAACTTGACAAAGGTAACTGTAATTATTAAACTTACAGTATGGAAGTCACCAATAGGACGTAGCTTAATCATAAAAGAAACGTCTACTTTTTTAAAGCAAGTGTACCAAAAAAAGTTACAGTTAACGGGGTATTCTTACTATTAGGGATAGGTGGTGTTTGGAGATGAAATTCAACATAAGCGATTGGGTACAAGGTAAAACAAAAGATGGCGAGCTCATTCATGGTTTTGTCGAAACCATCGATATTTTGCAAGGATTTGTAACCGTGAGCGTTGTAAAGTCTGATAACGTAGAGGTTATAGGGAAAACTGTAGCCGTTCGTTCATCATGGCTCAAAAACGTATCCGAAATTACTATAAATGATGCGCAGGTTTTTCAAAATGCAATTGACTTAGCTTTAGATACATGGGACGAGGCTTGGTTTATGGAGCTGACCAATGCGAAGAAAGCTAGCGAAGAAGCAGCTGAGGCTGGAGAGCGTTCGAAGGTATATTCATTTCCAGTCAATCGACTTGGTCAATCTGCTTAATCAGAGCAGGCTTGCCTCATATCACATCATAGCACCAACAAAAGAAGGATGATGCCATGCGTAACGCTGGTGTCATCCTTTTTAGTATACCTGAGAAGCGACATATAGCCATTTTGCCGCTGGGGGCATTATTTGAGTTGCAGACCGATTCCAAGCGCTTGCGCTCGCTGGACGAAATAATCGGCTATCGCCATATCAAACACGGCCATGCCCATCGGACAAAATAATATAGGCTCCGAATCGGAGATGCTGGCAAGCGCTCCGCGGCAAATCACATCGGTTAGGGAGCTGGTTTGTGCTTCTGTTAAGCCGCTCTCAAGATGCAGCAGCTCAATGTCAGTGTTTTCGCGGCAAACCTCATTCCAATCGTCGACGATAATCGCGTTAATGCCGCTTATAGCTGCTGCTGTATAATCCCGTAAAGAAACATCGAGCAAAAGAGTGCCTTCAGCGGGAGGAGTATCGATATAACGCTGAGAGCTTACTGTGCAATTAATAATGAGATTGCACTCGTTATATAACTGCTGCCAGCTGCTGGCGAGACGCGTACGATGGCGCAGTGCAGCGTCCACAGCAGGGAGGTCAGGGTTATCCAGCTCGCATCCGCGTATATCATACACCTGTATATCCTCTAAATGCTCCCCGAATAAGCGGCAGCACATATCATAATGAAGGCGGCCTACAGGCCCGAAGCCGAGGATTCCAACCTTTAAGCGTTTTGATGCGGTACGTGTTTTTAGATAATGACGGATGAATAAACCGCTGACTGCAGCTGTCCGGGCAGCGCTCGGCAGCGGGGTGCCCAGCATGGCGTAAGGAATGCCTGTTTCTGCGTTGTTGAGCAGTGTGACGCTGTGTGCCCTTGGCAAACCGGCGTCGATATTGCCTGGGAAGCTGGCGATCCACTTCATGCCGGCAGTCTTTACCGATCCGCCGATGTAAGCCGGCATAGCTATGATACGATTAGCTGGATTGCGGTAACGCAGGTAGGGCTTTATCGGCTGTGCATAATCGCCTGAATCGATAATTTGCACCGCAACCTCTATGCTGTCAACAAGCTCTTCCCAGTGCAATCCGATCGTGCGAATATGTTCATCGCCGAGATATAGCACGGTCATGTTCCTCTCGTTTTTGGATTAGGGAGTGTGCTGGATTTCAGAGCGAATTCAGCCGAATTGCTGCTTTACCCACTCATCGTTGAATACAGTATCCATGTATCGCTCTCCGCGATCATGTATAATAACGACGCATATGGCATCATCTGGAAGCTCGTGCTCGATCGATTTTAAGGCATGGATAATCGCGCCAGAGGAAGGTCCTGCCAAAATTGATTCCTGCGCAACGAGCAGTCTGCAGCCATCGACCATATCTTTATCGGCTACCTTT
This sequence comes from Paenibacillus sp. MCAF9, assembly GCF_052114265.1. Lineage (NCBI taxonomy): Bacteria > Bacillati > Bacillota > Bacilli > Caryophanales > Paenibacillaceae > Paenibacillus > Paenibacillus sp. MCAF9. Next base: position 120,136 of record NZ_JBFREL010000010.1, on the reverse strand, counting down.
ATAGCTTGATCCATAAACCTCGTCTGGGCAAAGGGCGGTATGATTCCTGTTCCAAGTCCTGGGAAGAGGCGGTTGCCGTTCACTCCTCCGAAAATAACGCTGCCTGCCGCATCGACAGCTACCACTTTCGTAGATAGCTTATGCTCGCGCACATATTGCGAGCAGCCTAACATGGTGCCGCAGGTGCTGACGCCGCCGACAACAAAATCGACATGGCCCAGCTCTTCAACAATTTCGTGCATCGTACCTTCATAGTGAGACAAATAGTTGTTTTTATTCGCATATTGATTCGGCCAGAAGCTATTGGGAATGCGCTCTAATAATTGCTGTACTCGATTTAACCTTGCGGGCAGAAACTCACCTGTCTCAATATCAGGCTCTTCAACCAGTTCGATCTCTGCGCCATAAGCACGCATGATGCGGATATTTTGCTGCGTCGCCTTCGGATCAATGACGCTTACGAATTTCATGCCGAGATAGGAGCTGATGGCAGCGAGACTAATTGCCATATTCCCTGAGCTGGACTCAATGATGACGGAGCCGGGCCCGATCAAGCCTTCATCCCATGCTCTATTAATAATACGGGCGGCGGAGCGGTCTTTCGCGCTGCCTCCCGGGTTTAGCAATTCAAGCTTTGCGAATACTTTAATGCCGCGATCGTTCGCAAACAGCTTCGAGAGCTGAACAAGCGGCGTATTCCCGATGATGGACAACAAATTTCTCTCCAAAGGCCAGCACCCCTTAAAAATAAATTTTTTTGGATTTCACCGTCCCGCGTTCAAGTTGTTCATTTTCCGCTGCGCGTGTTACCGTAATGCCCTTAAGCATGCGATTTTGAATCATTTGTCCAATGTCCCCAATTTTATGCTCGATAGCATGCTTAATATGGACAAGCATTTCATCTTTCAGCGATTTGCTTTGAATATGAACATGCAGCTTATTCTCGCGGAGCCTTACTCGAAGCTGAGCGTCATGGATGTATTGGTGCACGACACTTTCGATATCGTATAGGCTGATTTTTTCCCCATGCTTCAGATCTGTACCGATTCGCTTGGAGATACAGCTGAAGCATTGCCGCTGCTTGCCGTCTATGCAGATGGTTTGAAAATCACGCACGACGTCGTAGGTGACATATCTCATGGCAGGGAACAATGAACGTACAAAAGAGGTCAATACGAGAACGGCTTCGTTCTCTTTCAGCGGTTCAAAGCTGTCGTCGATTTGCTCCGCCGGTATTGCCTCGGCATAGATGCCATCAGCGATAACATATAGCCCAAGCTCATGTGAATAGGAGGCGATCGCTCCAACTTCAATCGAGCCATACGTGTCTAAAATATGCTGCGGCTCGATTCCAAACCGTTCGGCCATGTTGTGCTGCCACTGGAGCGGGGCGATTTCGCCGACCACTATTATTTTTTTGATGCCAAACTGCTTTGGTTCCTCCGCGTGAGAGACGATAGCATCCAAAATCGACGGCATCGTATAAAGAAGCTCTGGCCGATAAGATTCCAGCCTCGCAATATGCTCTTCAATCGGGAGCGAAAACGACAGGGAGTCCGCTTCCAAGCCAAGCCGGTCAAAGATGGTCAGCGCTGTATTTGCTGCATGCCCTGTACCCATGTCGGCTAATGCTCTGCGAATAGGAACGGGAGGCTCAGCGTCAGTACTGGCTGTACTGGCGCTGGCGGTCAGCCAATCCTGAAAGCAGGCTGTTTTTGCATCGATATAACTCTCGTCATCTTCCTTTGAATAATAAATCGCCTTACGAACGCCTGATGAAGTGCCTGAGGTTCTGTAAACGGACAAACCTTCCTCTTCTCGAGCTCTCCCCGTAAAATAATGCTGCTCCAAAATGTCCGACGTGATGAGCGGAAGATCAGACAACTGGCAAACTTGCGGATCTATTCCATCCTGTTGAAGAAGGGTGTTGTACCAGGGGTGATGCTGGACGATTCGCTTGATATGCGGATGAAGCAGAGTTATTGGTGACATTTGGTGTTGAGCCTCCTGTAGGACAAATATCTCGAATGAATGCGTTAATTAAGCATATGTCGTTTGTGCCTCTAGGTTCTGATTATGGGGACAAACGCCTACATCCATTTCGTTCAAGCTTCGTATGCTAATAAGAGTGAATTATGAGGCAGTAGTATTTTGCGAGAGAGAGGGTGGCTGCTATATCGTTTATGAAAAAACATCGTCGTACGGTTGCGGATAAGTGGGCCAAATCGGAAGTGATGAGACGCGACTCGGTGTTAAAGAATCATTTGCCGGAAGCGGAGATGATGACAAGGAAGAGCCTGCGTAAAATGTTGAAACAGTGGGGGATGGTGTATGTAAAGCCGATCAGAGGTGGACAGGGAAGAGGTGTGATGAGGGTAGAGCTTGACGAGGAGGGTTTTCGGCCCTATTCGTACCAGCTTGGCGAGAAAAGATTGGCTTTTTTCACCTATAAAGCGGCTTATCGCTCTATTTTGAGAGATTCGAAAAGGAAGGCTTACCTAGTGCAAAAAGGGATTCGCTTGCTGAGGCATAAGGGGCGTCCGTTTGATATAAGGCTCGTGGTGCAGCAGTCTCCGCACGGGGTTTGGGAGGCGACGGGAACTTTGGGCAGGGTAGCTCATCCTCGGAAAATTGTAACGAATGGCAGTCAGGGAGGGACAATCTATCCAACGGGGTATTTGCTGAAGCGATATATGAGTGCACCAGTGAGGCGGCGAATGTTGAATGGGATGGATAAGCTTGGCGTTCTCACCGCGATGAAGCTCCACCAGACGTATCCCGGCATTAAGGAATTAGGTGTTGATCTTGCGCTTGATCGCGAGCTTAAGCCATGGATACTTGAAGTTAATACGCTGCCTGATCCATGCCCGTTCTTGCTGCTTGACGACCAATCGATGCTTCGTAAAATCGTACGCTACGGCAAGGCGTACGGAAAAACCTACAAGCTGAACTGTAAAAAGGCGAAGCGCGGGGTTAGGTAGAGCGGTGCGGTGGGCAAGCTCGACTAACCGCTTTAAGGGCGCGGATGCTCTTGCAGCACCTAAGTGCCAGAGTTAGCACCTAATAAGCACATATATATGCTTATTAGGTGCATTTGGCATACGAGGCAGCTTAAAAACTTGCTGGTAAGCACAAATATGCTCTTACAGCGTGGAAAGTAATACGAGTCCAGTGCTCAAGTTTGCACTTAGTCTGTCATGAACATCAACTGCATCGAAAATGCGGTGCGGAAGCGAAGGCTCTCCACGGGATCGCGCAAATCGCGGCCGGTGAGCCTTTCGCATTTTTCGAGGCGATAGGTGACGGTGTTGCGATGCACGAACAGCTGCTTTGCCGTTTCGGCAAGCTGACAATGCGTATCGTAGAAAGTGCTGAGCGTCTTCATTAAATCGCTGCGCTCCTTGCCTTCAATGCTTAATAAATCCTTGAACGTCTCCTCGTAATATTCCTTGAGCTCCTCCTTCGGGATCATCCGCAGCAAGTTGCTGAAATCTTTGGCACGGTAAGGTTGAACAAACTGCTTCTTTCGCGCGTCGTAACCTGTTTGGAGAGCTTCGATCGCTTCCTTATAGGATAAAGGGACATGTGTAAGCTGTGATACTGGATTCCCGATGCCAATCGAGATGGGGATGCCGTGCTGCTCGCTTAGGCAAAGCACCATTTGCTTCAGCTGCCCTAAAAACTTATCTTCGGTGCCTTTGGCAGCATCTTGATTTGCCTTAAGCGCGATAAGGAAGCAGAAGTATTCGTTTTTCGTAAAAAGTACAAAACGCAAATCAAGCTTCGAAAATTCGCTTTTCAGCACATTGTAATGGCGGTCGCGCTCGGATATAAAGCGGCCATCGGATTCGAGTGCGCTGGGCGGACGAAAAGAATCAAAAGAGGTATCGCGCTTGGCGACAATGCTGACGTAAACGGGATGATTCAACAAATCATAGTTTTTGCTGCGATGAATAAGCTCTTGCTCAGAGGTAATGAGGCCATCAACAAAGTCGGAGAAAAACTCATTTTTATAACGCCGCGACCGCTCTTTGACCGCTTGCTTCTTGATAAGCTCAAGTCCGATAACGTTGGCGGCTTGTTCCATTGCATGTTTCGTTAAGTTGCTGAAGTGTTTGCTGCTGTCGCTCGTCAAAGCGACCAACAATCCTTCTAGTTGAAAGGTAACAATGGGGTACAGCTCAACGGCTGTAAAAGGTGCGCCAATGAAAGCTTGAGAAGTAAATGGGATGCTGTAAGAGCTGTGCAACGAGGGTGAGATCAGCTCTGCTTGAAGATCGGACGACAATGCAACATACAAATCCGTTGTCATAGCGTTTGAACGATGTAGAAGTCCGCCATGTGGATTGATCAGCATAACCGGGGAGTCGATAAGAAGCGACAACGCTTCGATGACGTCGACGGTGCTTTTGCCCTGCATGATCATTTGTGAAAACTGTTTATGTGTCGTCAATGCATAATGCAGCTCATCCGTGCGCTTCTCTAAAATATGGCTAAGCGAATCGTTGCATATATCACCCAGCGAATGCGCCAGAGACAGCTCGATAATCGGGAAATGCAGCTTTTCCGCACACTGAAGCACGTCGCTTGGCACCTCCTGCAAAAAACGTTTGGTCTTAATCGCTAGGCCGGCACATCCGAACTCAGCCATGCTTTTGACGAGTGAGAGCAGAGCCTCTGGTTGATCCTTCATCGCATAACCGGTCGTGAGAAGCAATTCCTGCGGTTTCAAATAGTTAATAATATCTGGAGCGTCCATGATGTTGACTGATTGGACGCTATTTGTCATGCCATCATGTCCGGCAAGTATTTTTGCATTCGCATATACCGGGAGAGATAAAAGTTCTTTTAGGAGCATAACCACACCGCCAATGCTTTTTATGTTAGATTATATGACACAATATATCATCTATGCAGCGGGGTGTAAATATATGATTGTGCGGATTATGCAAGGAATATAGGATATTTTTAGCTACTATGCACAATGACAATGACATGGATTCGGATTATGATGTAGCTACAAAACAAATTTGTGTTATATAACCTGACAACAACAAGGGATTGGGGTTGGTACAAATGAAATTAGTGGTGAATCAGGTTGGGAAAAGCTTTGGAAGCAGAACGATTTTGAAAAATGTAGATCTTACAGTTAACTCGCATGAGTTTATTTGCATACTTGGCCATAGCGGATGCGGCAAATCGACGCTGTTAAATATGATTGCGGGTTACCTTCTGCCTGATGATGGTGCGATTACCGTAGATGGAGAAGAAATTAAGGGGCCTTCCAAGTCAAGAGGAATGGTATTTCAGGATCATGCCTTATTCCCTTGGATGACCATAAAGGACAACATTGCCTTCGGCCCAGAAGTGCAGAAGATGCCAAAAGCACAGGCAAAGGAAACCGCAATGGAGTTTCTGAAGCTGGTAGGGCTAGAACAATACGCCGGACATTATCCTGGTGAATTGTCGGGGGGCATGAAGCAGCGGGTAGGCATTGCAAGGGCGCTTGCGAGCAAACCGGATATTTTGCTAATGGATGAGCCGTTTGGCGCACTGGACGTACTGACGCGAGAGACGATGCGAGTAGAGCTGCAAAAGATTTGCAGTCAGCTCAAACCAACAATCCTGTTCGTGACACACAGCATAAGCGAAGCGGTTTATCTCGCGGATCGTGTTGTCGTGATGAAGCATGGTGAAATTGCAGAAATTTTTGAGGTCGGAATTAAACATCCGCGATCTTCTCATTCTGCTGGTTTTGGCGAAATGATGAGCCGCATTGAACGGGTTCTTATGGATGAGGAGCATCTGGAGCTAGCGCAAGCAAAGGTGGGGTCATAATGAACGGAGCCAAATTATCTACCGTGAAGGACACAGGAAGCATGCAGGCTTCACGGACGGGGACAACGGTAATAAGCAAGCAGGCGCGAGGCAAACGGCCATCGGCAATGAATCAGTTTTTTCAGAAATATAACATCCTCCCATCCATAATGTTTTTCGTTTTTTGGGAGCTGTTCTCTAGAGTGAATGAAACGGCAAAGTTTTTTAATCCGAACTTTCTTCCTGCACCGACCGTGCTGCTATCGGAGGGCTGGGAGCTCGCGAAGACGGGGATTATTACAGACAGCTTGATCTCTAGTACGATTCGAATTGCACTTGGGTTTGTTATCGGAAGCGCGGTGGCGGTAGGGGTTGGCGTCATCATGAGCAAGTTCAAAACGGTTGAACGGTGGTTTTCGCCCATTCTCAACTTAGTTGGCCCGATTCCGACCTTGGCGTTGCTGCCCTTGTTTATTATCTGGTTCGGGATCGGCGAGTTTCCGAAGGTTCTGCTTATTGCGTGGACAACGTTTATCCCGGTGCTGGTGTACACGCTGGACGGCTTTAAGTCGGTGCCTTCCACGCTGATCCGATCTGCGCTCAGCTTGGGTGCGACGGAGCGGCAAATTTTCACGAGAGTGATGCTGCCGTCAGCCATTCCGAATTTCCTCGTTGGCGCGCAGGTGAGTCTGGGCTTATCGTTCTCAGCGCTCATCGTCTCCGAGATGATGGGGGCCAAATCAGGGCTTGGCTACATCATCGTAGATGCGAGAAATTATTTTAAAATATCGAATATGTTCATTGCCATCATTCTGATTGGCCTAGAATATAGCTTGTTCTCTTACCTGCTGAAGCTGGTTGAGAAGAGGGTAATGGCTTGGCGTAAAGGCGGACTTCGAGATGCCATCGAGAAGTAACGCTACATACGAAGCTGAAGCAGTACAACTAAAAAGAGATAAGTGGAGGGAATACCAATGAAAAAATCGGGAAAATGGTTTAAATCTGCAATTGTCCTTACGTCGTTAACTTTTGTGCTTGCTGCGTGCGGCGGCAACGAGAAGGCGCCAGCAAATGCAAATGCAAATGCAAATGCAAATGCGCCGGCATCCACAGAGCTTGAGATGAAAGATCTAACGCTAGTTGGTGTTCGTGATGCACAAATCTCATCGCAGCAAATTATTGCCGACAAGCTTGGTTATTTCAAGGAAGAAGGGCTTAATGTAACGAGTCAACTGATCGAGAGCGGGCCGGATATCGGACCGATGGTTGCTGGCGGCAGCGCACCTGTAAGTATTCAAACGAACTTTATGGATATTATTTTGAAATCAACAGACATTCCGGTCAAAATCATTGCGCCGCTCGCACAAATTGCTGGCACGCAAGCGGTTGTAGGTTCAAGCAAGCTTGAGCTGAAGAGCGCGAAGGATCTTGAAGGCAAAACGATTGGTATTCCAAGCGGAGCTGACGTTACGATTGCAATCAATAACATGGCTAAAGAGCTTGGCGTAGACGCAAGCAAAATCAAATATGTAAATCTTGCACCGAGCGACGCGGTTGTCGCTTTGGAGAAGGGTGACATCGATGCGCTGGCTGCTTGGGAGCCGTTCATTACGAAGGCGATTCAAGGCGGCGGCAAGTTCCTCTTCAGCGGCACGAAGAGCGAGCTTCCTGACAAGCAGGGTGATGTGAATTGGATGAGCGTGCATACGACGATCCAAGTTTCAGATGATTTCCTTAAGAAAAACCCGAACACTTTAAAAGCTGTCCTGCGCGCTTTGAAGAAAGCGACGGATTATATCAATGACAACCGTGAGGAAGCGATTAAAACATTAGCGCCTGAGCTGCACCTTAGTGAGGAGGAGCTGACTCAAATCATGTCACGGAATGTGTATTCGATGGAAGTTGGCGATACTTATGTGTTTGGAAGCAACGGGCCTGCTGTCGGCGAGTATCTGAAATCGGTCGGCAACATCAAATCGATTCCTGCTCCAGCTACCTATCATGATCTGAGCCTGCTGAAAGAGGTAGATGCAAGCTTGATTGTGACTGAGCTGAAATAGAAGTAGAGTGCGGCTAAAAGATGCTCATCTCCTTTAAAATTAGTTTTACACAAATAGGTAGTTAATAGGGCCGCGGACCTCGTTGTCCGCGGTTTATTTCATTAGCAGCGCAGCTGCTTCGCGATTTGGCAGATTCGGCTCATAAACGGCATAAAAGTGACTGGGCAATGAAAGGCGGAGGGTGAGATGGTCGGACGAGAGAAACTGGATGTATTGATCAAAAACGGCAACGTCGTATTGAAGGATGAAGTGCGGATGCTGGGCATAGGAATCAAAGCGGGACGTATTGTTGTGCTTGGCGAGAATCTCGATGATATAGAGGCGAATTCGGTAGTGGATGCAGCGGGCTTAATCATTATGGCTGGCATGATTGATGTACACGTCCATCTGAATGAGCCGGGCTTGGGAGAGTGGGAAGGCTTTGAGACGGGGTCTGCTGCTCTCGCGGCTGGCGGCTGTACTACCTATGTGGATATGCCGCTAAATGGCATTCCGCCTACAGTTACTGTGGATGCTATGCACCAGAAGCTGGCGGCTGCAGAGGGGCGGTCCTATGTTGATTATGCCATCTGGGGCGGTTTGGTGCCTGGCAAGTTGCATGAGCTTGCGCCTTTGGCTGAAGCCGGAGTGGTTGGTTTTAAAGCATTCATGTCATCGCCAGGTGATCCGAGTGAGGATGCGTTTCGAGAGGTGGATGATTATACGCTGCTCGAAGGCATGAAGATCATCGCGGGTCTCGGCAAGGTGCTAGCTCTTCATGCCGAAAGCGAGCCGATTGTTGCTAAGCTTGGTCAAGCGATGTGGGCGGAAGGGCGATTGACGCCTGCTGACTATGTGACCTCGCGGCCTATTATTGCTGAGCTGGAGGCTATCAATCGGGCACTCTTTTATGCGGAGCAAACGGGCTGTGCGCTTCATTTTGTTCATATTAGCAGCGAGGCGGGCATTAATCTGATTACGGCTGCGCGTGAGCGCGGGATGAACGTTACGGTTGAAACCTGTCCGCATTATTTAGCTTTAACGGCGGCTGATTTGGATCGTAAGGGAGCGGTGGCGAAATGCTCTCCGCCGCTGCGAGATGCCGAGGAGCGGGCGAAGCTGTGGAATGCCGTTGCCGAAGGGCGAGTGGATATGATTTCGTCGGATCATTCGCCTTGTCCAGCCTCGATGAAGGAGGCGGACAACTTCTTTGATGCTTGGGGCGGTATCGCCGGAGCGCAAAGCTCGGTAGAGCTCATTGTGGGAGAAGGCCATGTGAAGCGGGGGCTGCCGCTCACGCTGATCAGCGAGCTGCTGGCAAGCGGGCCGGCAAGACGATTTGGACTGCAAGATTCGAAGGGTGAAATACGCATTGGTGCAGACGCTGACCTTGTGCTGATTGATTTAAACAAGTCTTATACGCTGGAAGTGGAGCAGCTGTATCAACGTCATAAGCATAGTCCATATGTCGGTGAAGAGCTTCATTGCAAAATAAAGGCTACCTATGTAAGGGGTCGCCTTGTCTATGAAGAATCGGAAGGGCTAAGCGAGAGTATGCAAGGCGAGTGGATTAGGCACTAGGCTTAAGTTAATGGAAGGAGGAGCAGCTATGATGCGAAGTGTACTTTCCCATCCGAGAGAGAAGGAACGGCTATTATCGTATTTCGAGACGCAGGTTATGCAAGTGTTAGATTGGCTGGCAACATATAGCCCGGATGAAGAAGGCGGCATAACGCGGCTGCTTTATACCGAGGGATGGCTGGAGACGCAGCAAGCGCTTGCGCTCAAAATGGAGAGCTGCGGTCTAACGACGGAGTTTGATAACGTTGGCAACTTATTCGGAAAATTACAAGGCGACGATCCGGATGCGCCTTCTATTATAACGGGCTCACATATTGATACGGTTATTCAAGGCGGGCATTATGACGGAGCCTATGGCATTGCGGCGGGTTTGCTTGCACTTGATTATTTGCAAAAGCAATTCGGCAAACCGAAGCGAACGCTGGAGCTTGTATCCCTCTGCGAAGAGGAAGGCAGCCGATTTCCGATGGCTTACTGGGGATCGGGCAGCATCGCCGGCAAACGAAACTTTGAGCAAATTGTCCATTTGCAGGATGCTCAAGATGTATTTTTTGCGGATGCGATGCAGCAATGCGGCTTTGGCGAAGGGACGGGCAGGGATAGCCGACGACATGATGTTGGCGCGTTTATTGAGATCCATATCGAGCAAGGGGCGGTGCTGGAGCAGGAAGGCGTCGCTATCGGTGTAGTGGAAACAATTGCCGGCCAGCGAAGACTGAAGTTTGAAGTCATTGGCGAATCGAATCATGCGGGAACAACTCCGATGCATATGCGCAGGGATGCGCTTGAAGGGGCTAGTGCGATGATTGGGGCGCTGCGTCAAGAGGCCATGCGGCTTGGATCGCCATTAGTGGCGACCGCTGGCAGGCTGCAGGTGTTTCCCAATGTACCGAATGTCGTTCCAGGAAAGGTTGTATTTACTGTAGATGCGCGACATGCCAATGAACAGGCTCTCGATAGCTTTTGCCGCTGGGTCATGCAGCGTTTTACGGCATTGGCCGGTGAGAGGCAGCTGCAGATTCAAGGGACGGAGTGGTTTAGGGAAGAACCGGTTCCGATGAATAATGTGCTTAAACAGCATATGGATCATATTTGTGGTGAAATGGGCATTTCTTCGAAAAGAATGGTTAGCGGAGCGGGGCATGATGCACAAATGTTTGAGCATATTTGTCCGACTGCGATGTTATTTGTTCCAAGTAGACGAGGCATATCGCATTCACCGGAGGAGTATACAGAGCCGCGTGAGCTTGCGGTTGGTGTACTCGTGCTGACAGAGCTGCTGTATCGACTAGGCTATGAGGGGGAAGAGGTATGAAGCTATACAAAGATTTGGCGCCGTCACCGCGTACGATTATGACACCAGGCCCAGTCGAGGTGGATCCGCGGGTGCTGCGGGCGATGTCTTATCCGATATTGGGACAATTTGACCCAGAGTTTACGGCATTAATGAATGAAACAATGGAGATGCTGCGCCAATTATTTAAGACTGATAATGAATGGGCATTCCCTGTGGATGGGACGTCGAGGTCGGGTATAGAGGCTGTTCTCGTAGGCTTGATCGAGCCTGGCGATAAGGTGCTGGTACCAATTTATGGACGCTTCGGCCATTTGCTGACCGAGATTGCGAAGCGCTGCGGTGCTGAGGTAGTAACGTTGGAGAAAGATTGGGGCAGTGTATTTTTAACGGAGGAAATAGTTAATGCCATAAAGAAGCATCGGCCTGATGTCGTAGCTCTTGTGCATGGCGAGACATCAACGGGAAGAATGCAGCCGCTCGAAGGCATCGGGCAAGCGTGCAGGGAAGTGAATGCGCTCTTCGTTGTGGACGCTGTTGCGACAATTGGCGGTATTGAGGTAGCGACTGACCGGCTGCTCATCGATGCGGTAATTGGCGGCACGCAGAAGTGTTTATCCGTACCGGCAGGCATGGCGCCGATTACGTACAATAAACGCGCAGAGGTGAAGCTGCTCAGCCGCAAAAAGGTTGAAAGAGGGCTGCTTCTCGCTGACGACGAGCATGACCCGCTGCTGCGCCCAATACAAAGCAACTATTTGGATTTGAGTCAGCTGCAGGATTATTGGAGTCCGGCTCGGCTGAATCATCATACGGAAGCGACGTCCATGCTTTATGCGCTTCGTGAAGGGCTGCGGCTCGTGCTGGAAGAGGGGCTGGAGGCGCGTTTTGCACGGCATCGTGAGCAAGAAGGAGCGTTGATTGCTGGTTTGGAGGCAATGGGCTTGCGTCTCTACGGCGACCCCGCCTGCAAAATGACCGTCGTTACTTGTATTGAAATTCCGGCTGGCATAGACGGAGAATCTGTACGTTCGATGCTGCTTGATCATTACGGCATCGAGATCGCCAGCTCCTTCGGTCCCTTGAAGGGGAAAATATGGCGCATCGGCACGATGGGCTACAGCTGCAGCAAGCGCAACGTGCTGCTTACGCTCGGCGCGCTGGAAGCCGTTCTGCTGCGACATGGCCATCAGTTGGAAGCGGGCCTGGCACTGCAGGCGGCTATGGATGTTTATGGGATGTAGAATGTAGGACATGAGATGTAGCTACATTTTATAAAGACTTTACTTTAACTTTACTTTGCTATGGCTTTAGATTTACCCCGTACCTATACAATGACCACATAGTGATGTTATCGAAGTGGGGGAATGGGTATGGCGAAGCACAAGTGGGCAGTAATGATGACGATGCTGATGATTGCTTTTGTGACGGCGTTTCTGCTGCAAGAGGTGGATTGGTCTAATGCATCGGGAGATTTGTCAGACCCCCTTCTTGATCCTTATGCGTTGTCATTGGGTCATCGGCATTCGGGAGCTGGCATGGAAACGGCGACGGAGAAAGCTGTGAAGATGAACGTTGCATGGCCGCAAGGGACGCCTTCCGCGGGTGTCTCTTCGATGCTTTCCGTCTCTATTGATGACGGAAATGGGGCAGCCGTTGAAGCTTATGAGATTACAAACGAGAAGCTTATGCATCTTATTGTTGTGAGCGGGGATTTGCAGCATTTTCAGCATGTTCATCCTGTGTATAATGGCGGTGGACAATTCGAGGTTCCAATTTCATTGCCTTCGGGAGGCGGATACAAGCTGTATGCGGATTTTTTGCCGAAGGGGATGAATGAGCTTACGCGCATAGGAGAGGTAGAAGTGCAGGGCGCAGCTTCCAAGGCAACCGTCTTGGTGCCAAGCGAAGATCTGGCAGCAAATGTTGATGGTATGAGAGTGGAGCTTGCGTTTGCTGAACCCATTTTACCTCAGAGGATGTTAACGATGACTTATACGTTTACTGATGAGAAGACGGGGGAGCCGATTAAGGATCTAGAGCTTTATCTTGGCGCAGTAGGTCATGTTGTGGCGATTGATCAGTCTACGCAGCAATTCATTCATATCCATCCGCTTAACTGGGCATCATCGGGTCCGCAGGCCGTTTTTGGCGTTAGTTTTCCGGTAGAAGGGCTGTACAAAGTGTGGGGCCAATTTCAAAGAAAAGGTCAAACCATTGTAGTGCCGTTCGTCATCCAAGTGTAAATAAGCGATTTTTTATAAAAGTCTAGCTGCATGAGCGATCTCCTGTTTCCTGATGGAAGCGGGAGATTGCTGTTTATGCGGACAGGCTTTTTTTGCTAAAAAGCTTTACCGAAATGGGGGCAATTTATTAAGTTTCTTTTACCTTGATGACCGTGATTCATTACCTTCAAATGTTAGAGTATATAACATAACCAATGGAAAATGAGGGATGCGATGAGAGAGACGTGAGGAGCTACTGGCAGGTTTAGTAAAGAAATAGTAGAGAAATAATAATTGGAGGGAAACGATGAGAAAGAAAAAATTGTTTGTATCCGTTATTGCAGCGTCCGTTGTCATTGCTTCTATTAATATCTTTCCAGGGGCGCTTGGTCTAGGTCGATTAAGCGCTGCAGAGATTGATAAGATCGTCTACCATCCGCTTAATCCGCTAAGCCCGCAGGAAATAGAAGAAGCAGCGAATATAATTAAATCATCGCAATATGGCAGTGAGGATATGTATTTCTCAGAAATTAAGCTGGAGGAGCCTGATAAACAGCGGGTATGGGCTTGGGATGATGCTGGCGGTTCTAAGCTGCCAAGGGAAGCAACTTTCACGCTTATAAAGGGAAATAAGCCGTATGAAGGAACAGTCAATTTGGATACAGATAAAGTGGTGTACTGGAAAGAAGTGAAGGAAGGATGGCCTTTCTACACAGAATGGGGCCAGACGGAAGCGATAGTTGAAAAAGATAAGGAAGCTGTAGCTGCTCTAGCAAGGCATGGCATAACGGATCTAAGCAAGGTGTCATTCGCAGATGGGCCGCTTGGCGATTACGGTCCAGAGCTTACGCCGCCAGGCTCGCGCTTAGCAATGTCAGTTCCGCGTCCGAAGATTGAAGGTGCGGTTAACAACTTTGCGCATCCGATGGATGGTCTAGCTTTCCTCGTTGATTTGAATGCGAAGAAAGTGTTGAAAATTTACGAGTCAGGCAATCCTCCAGTTTCGAAAGACCCTAATGATTATACGAAGGTAATTAAGACGAAACGGACTGACGAGATCAAGCCTCTCATTATCAGCCAGCCTCAAGGTGCGAGCTTCTCGGTCAAAGGCACGATGGTGGATTGGCAGAACTGGAAGTTCCATTTCCGCCTAGACCCGCGTGTAGGGCCTATCGTATCCACTGTATCTTACACAGAGAATGGGAATAAGCGCAAAATTATGTATGAAGGCGGTCTTGGTGGCATGATGGTGCCGTACGGCGATCCAGATGCGGCGTGGCTGTACAAAATATTTATGGATGCCGGTGAATATGGCGTTGGTTTGTCGACAAGGCCGCTTAATATAGGGTCCGATGTTCCAAAAAATGCGACGATGTTTGATGCGGCCCTTAACGGCACAGACGGAAAAGCGCAAATCATTAAAAACTCTTTTGCTTTGTTTGAAAGATACGCAGATCCGGAATGGTCACACAATGGCGATGCAAGAGAGCGTCGTGAACTCGTTCTTCGAGCTATAGCTACGATTGGCAATTATGATTATGTCTTGGATTGGGTGTTTTTACAAAATGGTTCGATTAAGCTTATGGCTGGTGCAACGGGACTCGCTCAGGTAAAAGCGGTCGATTCGAAAACAATGGCGGATAAAACCGCTGAAAAGGATACGCGCAATGGTAAACTCGTAGATGCGAATATTGTGGCGCCTACGCATCAGCATATTTTCAGCTACAGGCTGGATCTGGATGTGGATGGAGAATCGAACTCCGTAGGGGAAATTTTGCCGAAAGCTATCTCGGTGAAAAATCCGGAATTTGCACGGAGCGAGATGATAACGGTGGAGAAGACGTACAAAGTTGAACAGGACGCGATTCAGAAGTTTGATGCAGACAAAATTGTGCTAGTGACGAATACATCCAAACAAAATAAGCTGGGCTATGCAACAGGTTATCAGGTTATGCCTTACGCAGGGGGCACTCATCCATTCATGGAGGAGCCGCTCTTCACGAAAACGGACTATGTATTGAAACGTGCGGAATTTATAAATAATCATATTTGGGTAACGCCCTACATGAAAGATGAGCTTTATTCTGAAGGCAAATATACCACACATAACAAAGACACTGGACTTGGCCTATGGACACAGCAAAATCGCAGTATTGAGAACAAGGATACGGTCGTATGGCTGACGACAGGGACGACGCATGTCATGCGGGCAGAAGAATTCCCGATCATGCCTACGGAATGGGTAACGGCGATGATTAAACCTTTCAACTTCTTTAATGAAACGCCTACGCTTGATTTGAATAAGACAGAGTAGCATTATAATTAAAACGAGCCTGTTCATTTGCCGCAAAGGGCGAATGAGCAGGCTCTTATTATTATGGAGTCGTTAGTTGGATAGAGGAAGAGTTAATGAGAAAACACAACCATGGCCTTCTTCTGCGTTTGGTATAACGGTTAGCTGGCCTCCATGAATGTCGGCGATTTCTTTGGCGATGGATAAGCCGAGACCGCTGCCGGGGATACCGCTGTTTCTTGACTTATCTACACGGTAGAAGGAATTGAAGATATAAGGCAATGCGTCATCGGGTATGCCTGATCCGATATCGATAACTCGAAAGATTGCAGTATGACTAGTGAGTTCATACGTAAAAGTAATGGGGCTGCTGCCGGTAGAATATTTCAACGCGTTATCTATGAGATTGTCGATTACGCGGCTAATTAGGTGTGTGTCGCCACGCAATCGCCCGCCGCTGGCATGCTTTCTTGTATGGAAGGGGCGCTGCTCCAGCTTCATGAAGGGTTCCCATTTGCTGACCATCGCATGAAAGAAAGAATCTGCTGCGAAAGAAGTGAACTTAGCTTCAAGCTGTCTCGTTTCCAGTAAGCTTAGCTCATTTAAGTTGCGAACGAACTGATTAATCGTCTGAATGTCCTCATAAATTCTGCGCAAAAAGATACCAGTATCTTCTCCGCTAATGGTGCCATCGTTAATAGCCTCGATATAACCGCGTATCAACGTTATCGGCGTTTTTAAATCATGTGAAATATTCATGAGCAGCTCCTTGCGCCAATGCTCTAGTCGAAGCAGCTCATCGACACGTGCTTCCAATTCATTATTCATATCACGAAGCTCTTCCGTTCGCAGCTCGACCTTGTACTCAAGCTGATGATTTAATTCGGTCTGCTCCTCCATGAGCTCCTGAATTTTGTGTGACATTCGGTTGAACGCGCGCAGCAGTTGGTTGAATTCGAGTGACCATGTGTCTTCTAGTGAGGAGGTGAACTGTCCCTCACTCATCTCAGCGAATGCTTCGGCAAGCATATTGACGGGCCGTGAAATCTTAAATCGTAAATAGAAAGAGAGCAGAACGCTCAAGCATACCGCGACTAAGCCGAGCAAGGAAAGTTGGACGATAAGCTTGTCGCTCGTCTGGGCAGAAAGCATAAGGGTGGCTGAGTGGATCGGTTCAAGCAGTTTATGTTCAGGGATGATATAGCCAAGTGTCCAATTTGTTGATGGGATAGAGCGGCTGAAGACGACCTTCTGCTGACCGTCTAGCTGCATGCTGCGGAAGCTGTTTAACGTATCATTACTGAAGAGCTGGGCTAAATCGAGCTGTTGAATCTCGTTGGCGCCATGCTGCTGGGCAGCGATAAGCTCGTGATCCGTATCTAGCAGCAATGCAATGCCGTTCTCGTCGGCGAATCTAGTATCCAGCACATTATTTACGAAACGCTCAATCGTCACGTCTGCCGCTACGACTCCTTTGAGGACTCGATTCTCATCATAGACAGGCGTCGTAGCTGTGAACATCCAGCCTCTTGGCGTGATGTCGAGGTAGGGCTTCGTCCATGCTACCCGGTTCGATTTTGGCCTGACGTTAAGCGCATCGGAATAAAAGTTGTATGAAGTTAGAAGATGAATAGGTTTCGAGGGAGCATCGGAATCTTGAGCAATAAATTCCGGATAATAATAGGAACCGGATTTGGGATGAATATAGTAAATCGAAACGATGTTTTGCTTCCGTGACGATTCAGATTTAAAAAGTGGAAATAAAGCCTTGCTGCGTGCTAAATCATAAGCCTGCTCCGGTGTTGGATATTGCAGCGGGTTGTCTGTTCGGATAGAAACGACCCCCATGCCATCAGGCTGCTTCTCTATAAATCGCTTTTGCGCTAAATCATACTTGAAAGCGAGCGGCCGAACCTCAGCATGATTTTCCGTGGAAAAAATAGACTCTGCGAGTGCTTTGGCCAGCAAAACGGCATCCTCGACAAGGCGCAGCTCGGTATCGATCGCCCGGACCTGTTCTTCAATGTTGGCTTCGTACATGCTGAAATAATTTTTCTCAATCATGGCGGTATTCAGCTCATTGAAATGATTGAGCTGTGAAGATACGGTTTGTCCGGCGAATACGGATAAAAGCAATAGCGGGATGAGGGAGACGGTCAGCATAGCCGCAAGCATCTGGAAAGCGAAGGTGCGCGGCTGGAGGAGAGACTTAATGTTCTTTAATCGGTTCATCGAATTTATATCCAATACCGCGTATCGTAATGATGCGCGAAGGAGTGGAAGGGACTTGTTCTATTTTTTTGCGCAAATGCCCGATATGTACCTGCAAAGTTTTGGTGTCGAGGCTGCTCTCGTAGCCCCATATATGACTGAGTAATCGTTCTGTTGTAAGCACCTGCCGCGCGTTTTGCATCAGGTAGGCGAGCAGTTGAAATTCTTTGGTGGACAACTCGATTCGCTTGCCTTCGACGTAAACCTCATGTGCATCGATGCGAAGCTCGACATGTGCAGAGGAAATGACAGAAGAGGGAATGATGTCAGATTGCCGATGGTTGACGATTCGATTTCGACGGAGCTGCGCTTTGATGCGGGCGATTAGTTCTATTGGGCTGAAAGGTTTGCTGACGTAATCATCCGCACCGACGCTCAAGCCAACAACCTTATCGATTTCAGTATCCTTGCAAGTGAGGAATACGATCGGGACATCGGTTGTTTGTCGTAGCCTTGCACATAGCTCGTAACCCTCCATATCAGGAAGCAAAACGTCCAGCACGATCAGTGAAGGCTGTTCGTTCTCCGTTAATTCAATCGCTTGCTTGCCTGTCGTTGCGTTCAGATGGCGGAAACCATCCTTGGATAAATACATGCCCACGAGCTCGCCGATTCTAACTTCGTCGTCAACGGTTAATATGAGTTCACCTGGCAAGTTGAATCACCTCTTCACATGTGATATGTATGGCAACCATTTCTTTAAATATATACTCGAATGATGGGTTTGCGCAATATTTGTGTTAGATAATATTACATTAAAGTGATGTAATTGGTATGAAAAAAGCAGATCGGCTCAAATGAGCGGATCTGCTTTGTGATGATAAGGTTTAAACGTCCGAATTAATTATTGATATAACGCTCAAAAATAGCGCCAAAATCCTTGATGCGATATTGCTTGTGCGTATTTACAAGCCAGTTGAACGCGGATTTGTTCAGTCCGTCGAACTGTTCGACGACATTGAAGTCGCCTTTATGGATTTGCTGCAACGTTGTGGATGCGAGATCCAGGCTGCGTCTTGCATATTCAAGCGAGATTTCATTCTCGCGTGTAATTTCTGAAATTTTGATAAGTGCTTTATAAAGGTCCTTCAGCTCTTCGATATGCTTCTTGTTGACATCAATGGAGAATGGCACTGAGCCAATCGTGAACTTGATTTCAACATCGAGATCGACTGTTCCAGCTGTTTCTAATGCTACTTGTGAAATTTGATTAGCACTGTAAGAGTATCGTTTCAATGTCCGTTTTTTGCTCATAGCGCTTTTGCCGTCAAGATGTATGAGTGCTAGGTTCGTGAAGCAATATTCGTCGGTTTTTGACTTAATGAGAAAATAAATCTTCTCATTATCCTCGTGCATGACGTAATCGTCAGAATCGGCTTTGCTGAAATCTGCGGGCTTGATGATCGCGCCAATATCACTTATTCCTAGGGCATCTGCTGCTAATTTACCAAACATTTTACCATTCCTTTCATGATTGCGTGGAATTCACACCTTCCCATTATATATTAAAATATGGAAATTATGATAGTCCATTTGTCGTATTTTGACGCAGTGTGATACTGGATAATCATCTAGTTTATTAGCGGCTTATTCACAAACTTTTGCATCGTTTATTTAGAAGGTCTTATCTTAAAATTCTTCAATCTAGCGTCTTGTTAAATTTTTTATCGGATGGATAAAATACGGGAAATTCAACAAACTGAGGAGATGGAAAGGAGGAACGTGACAATGAGTGAGCAACGAGAGGATTCAAACACGCTGCGCAGAGGTCTGAAGGCTCGGCATATGACTATGATATCGCTTGGAGGTTCTATCGGCACGGGGTTGTTTCTTGCGAGCGGCGGTGCCATTCACTCTGCTGGGCCGGGAGGAGCGGTGCTTGCTTATTCGCTGATTGGCATTATGGTATATTTTCTGATGACAAGCTTAGGGGAAATGGCTACCTATATGCCTGTGTCTGGAACGTTCAGCACCTATGCAGCACGTTTTGTTGATCCTTCGCTTGGTTTTGCGCTTGGCTGGAACTATTGGTACAACTGGGCGATTACGATTGCAGCGGAGCTGTCTGCAGCCACGCTTATTATGAAGTTTTGGTTTCCGAACAGTCCGTCTATTTTGTGGAGCGGTCTATTTCTATTGCTAATGCTTAGCCTTAACCTTCTGTCTGTTAAGGGTTACGGTGAATCGGAATACTGGCTTGCCATGATCAAAATTGTAACGGTAATCGTGTTTATCGCTATCGGCTTGATGATGGTGATCGGCATTTGGAATGGGAAAGCGGTTGGCATAAGCAATCTGACGGACAATCCGTTTCCTGCTGGTTTTTTAGCTACGTTAGGCGTATTTATGGCAGCTGGCTTCTCTTTTCAAGGAACGGAGCTAATTGGAGTAACGGCTGGAGAGAGTGAGAATCCTCGCGAGAATATCCCGCGTGCCATCCGTTCTATTTTTTGGAGAATCCTCTTGTTCTACATATTGGCGATATTGCTAATTGGCATGTTGATCCCTTATTCAAACGCGCAGCTCGCGAGCGGAGACATTTCGACGAGTCCCTTTACGATCATTTTCGAGAGAGCAGGTCTTGCCGTAGCGGCTTCGATTATGAATGCAGTCATATTGACCTCGGTATTGTCAGCAGGCAATTCCGGTATGTATGCCTCTACGCGGATGCTTTGGGTGCTGGCGAAGGAGGGGAAGGCTCCTCGATTTCTGGCAAAACTGAACGTGCGTGGGGTTCCTGTAGCGGCGCTCCTTGCGACGGGTGCTCTTGGCATGCTCGCTTTCTTAGCTTCCTTCTTCGGTGACGGCGTCGTCTACGTATGGCTGCTGAATGCTTCGGGGATGTCTGGCTTTATCGTTTGGCTTGGCATTGCAATTAGCCATTACCGCTTTCGCAGAGCCTATGTATCACAAGGCCGCAAGCTTGAGGATCTGGCCTATTTGGCGAAATGGTTTCCGTTTGGTCCTATTCTCGCTACGCTGCTCTGTATTGTTGTGATTGGCGGTCAGTTTATCGGCGCGCTCAAGGATGGCTGTATTGATTGGGCCTATATCTTCGCCTCCTACATCGGCATTCCCCTTTTCCTTGCCATCTTTATCGGACACAAATGGAAGTATCGTACTCGAATGCTGACGCTGGCAGAATGTAAGCTAGATCCGGAGGATTAGTATGAAAAAAAAGCTCCCAACCGTTATGCGCTGAGGCATATGGCTGGAAGCTATTTTTTAAAAAATTTATAAAAAATTAGTCGAGCACCGCTGTAATATGAGCTTTAGTAATCGACCAGTGGGACGTCGTCCACACTTTTTCTTTTTTCTCGATAAAAATAATTTGCGGGGACTCATGCTTAACGGAAGTATCTTCAGCGATTTGGTTGGAAACCGGACGCGATTCGATGACTTTTACAAGCACGTATTCCACATCTTCTCTTGGTTTCCCATCAAGATATTGATTGAACTCTTGGTAAGCGTTAGCGCTGACCGGGCAAGTGGTGCTGTGCTTGAATATAACGAGTGGACGAGTAGCTGAAGCCTCATAGACGTTGTTCCATTCTTCAATGGACGTGATTTCTTTGTATGACATAAGGGGAACACTCCTTTTAATCTGCTGTGCAGAAATTAATTAAAACCGTACATATAGTATAGCGCTTTTTGACGAGTAAAGTCATTTTTTTGTCGTTATGCCCTGAGCCATATTGCTATTGTATGAATCGGGTATTGCAATCGGAATTGGAGCGTGCTATGATAACGGAAGTCGAAATGACCGTTTTAGTTTTTTGGTCATTTTTTAAAAGGATAAAGGAATGAAATGCTCGGAGGTGAAGGAATGGCCATTGATCGACGACAGCAGATTGTGAATGCTGCGGGGAAGTCGTTCGCGCTGTTTGGGTATAAGGCGACGACCATGGATCAGGTAGCGAAAATTGCGAATGTGGGCAAAGGGACGATCTACACGTTCTTTACGAATAAAGAAGAGTTGTTCCACGAAATTATGAAGAAGCTTATTATTGAAATGAAGCAGGTTGCAGAAAAGGTTGTTGATCCTAATCGGTTATTCTTCGATAATTTGAACGCTGCGCTCGAGCAGCTGCTCGATTTTCGCGAGGAACATGAGCTTGCACTTAAGCTATCGCATGAGGTACGCGAGATTGGTACGCCCATGGCGCTGGAGGGTATACAGCAAATAGAGAAGGCAGTCGTTGGTTATATTCAACATCAAATCCAGCTGGCGATCGATAAAGGCGAGATTAAGCCTTGTGATCCAGAAATGACTGCGTTTGTTATGCTCCGCTTGTATATGGCGCTTACGGTAGAATGGAAAAAAACGCATGAACCGCTGGACAAACAGCAAGTAGCGGAAAAATTGCGATTCTATATGCAAGTAGGATTGGCTCCGGAATAACCTGGATGCCTTTTTTTACACAAAGAAATGACCGAATGAGAGAAATGGTCAATCAGTAACTGGGAGAGTGGACGATTTGAAGTTCAAAGGTTTAAAGCAGTTTGGTAAAGAATTGTCCGGAATCGGCCGCAACAAAATGTTGTTGATATCGGTAATTGGCGTGCTGATGATTCCCGTTATGTACTCATCGATGTTTCTAGGGGCGTTTTGGGACCCGTACGGAAATTTGGATAAGATGCCGGTAGCTGTCGTTAATGCGGATAAAGGGTATGAATTTAACGGCGAGATGATGCATATTGGCGATGATTTTGAGGCAGAGCTAAAGGAAAATGAAAAATTTGAATGGCACTTCGTAAGTAAAGAGGAAGCCGAGGCGGGAATGGAAGATCATAGCTACTATTTGGCCATTGAGATTCCTTCTGACTTCTCGGAGAAAACAACCACTTTAACTTCAGATAAGCCAACGCCAGCTAAGCTAACGTATTTAGCTAATGAGAGCTATAACTTTTTAGCTTCTCAGATTGGCAGCAAAGCAGTCGACACCATGAAAATGGAGCTTAATAAAGAAGTGACGTCGGCTTATACGCGCACTGTATTTGAGCAAATGGAGGAGCTCGTGGACGGCATAAGCAAAGCGAGCGACGGTGCAGGTGAAATTGCTGATGGGACGACGAAGGCGAAGGACGGAGCCGTACTCATCGAGAAAAACTTAGCGAAGCTGGTCAGCGGATCGCTTACGCTCAAAGAGGGAGTCGCTAAGCTGAACGATGGCGGCAAGGTGCTTGGCAAAGGCAGTGCCGAGCTTAGCACGGGCACGTCTGGCTTGGCTAGCGGCTTGGAGCAGCTGCTGGCAGCGCAGAAGGAGCTTGGCGCGGGAGCAGCATCGCTCGGTGAAGGCGCGGGCTTGCTTGGAGCCGGAGCAGTGAAGCTTAGCGACGGCTTGTCGCAATTAGCCGGAGCGAGTGGACAGCTGGCGGGAGGCGCGTCGGACGCGCAGCAGGCTGCGGGGCAGCTAGCGGGCGGTCTTAAGGAATCAGCTGCGGGCGAGGAGCAGCTGAAGGCAGGAGCGTCGCAGCTGGCGAATGGGCTGGCGCAGCTGGGTCAGGCGAATCCAGAGCTGGCGGAGAGCGAAAGCTTTGCGTCTTTGCTCAAAGCGAGCCGAGAGCTTGCGGCGGGTCTGGAGAAGTCTTCAGAAGGACAGAAGCAGCTAAGAGACGGGGCGTCTAAGCTGAGCGACGGCCTAGTCAAGGTATCTGATGGACTAGGAACCTTCGATAAGAAGGTCGAGGAAGCAGCGGCCGGCGGCAAGCAGCTTGGTGCAGGCGCAGAGCAGGTAGTCGCTGGTGCGAAGAAATTTTCAACCGGCATGAATCAGTTCGGCGCGAAGCTTGCTGAAGCAAGTGCCGGCGGAACAAAGATTGCAGCAGGTGCCAAACAGCTGAACAGCGGGGCAGCAACGCTTACGTCTGGACTTTCACAGTTGTCCTCAAGCATTACGCCATTCGTTAATGGTTCGGTAGAGCTGGAGGATGGTGCGCAGCAAGTAGCTTCAGGTTTGTTGAAGCTGGAGGATGGCACGCAGGAGTTGTCTGGCAAGCTGAATGAAGCGTCGGATAAGACGTCTGATCTAAAGCTGACCGATACGATGGTGGATATGTTCTCCGATCCAGTGAAGCTTGATGTAGAGAAAGTAACGAAGGTAGATAACTACGGTACGGGTCTTGCGCCGTATTTCCTATCGCTTGGATTATATGTCGGAGCTATGCTATTAACGATTGTATATTCGGTTCGTGAGCCGGCTGTTCGTCCAGTTAACGGCTGGAGCTGGTTTTTGAGTAAAGCACTCACTTTAGCGCTAATCGGTACCATTCAGGCATTGATTGCGGATGCTGCTCTTATTTATGTGCTGAAGCTGGAAGTGCAAAGCATGGGCTTGTTCGTCATGTACTCCATACTAACCAGCATTACATTTATGATGATTATTCAATTCCTAGTTGCTTCAATGGGCAATCCGGGGCGGTTTATCGCAGTAATTTTGCTTATTTTCCAATTAACGAGCTCTGCGGGCACATTCCCTATCGAGCTTGTACCTGGATGGCTGCAAAAAGTATCGCCGTTCCTGCCAATGACTTACTCGGTCAAAGGCTTTAGAGATATTATCTCAAGCGGAGATTTCAGCTCGATGGCTGGATATGTTGCAATTATGGTGGGCATTGCTATTCTGTTCGCAGTGCTTTCTTATCTGTACTTTACTTTGTCCCATCGGAAAACGAAGGACGATCAGTTGGAACCAGCAGTTCCGGCATCTGTTTAATTTAAAAAAAGGGCTAGTCTCGGATAATCCGTGACACAGCCCAATATGCAAAGACGCTCTCAAAACCACAATGAAAAGGGGATGAGGGCGTCTTTTTTTGTATGCAAATGTAGAACAAGGAAGTGAGGTGAGCCGGACTAACTCCGCACAGTCATATACAAAAACGGCTGACCATCTTGGAAGCGATCAATTAAGATGATCTCTTCTCATTCGGCCAGCCGTTAATTATCTGCTATTCGTGAATTTCAGTGAGCAATTGACCAAGCGTCTCGAGCGCTTGCTCTTCCTGTTCGCCGTCAATTTCCAAAGTGACTTCTTCATTCATCGCAATACCAAGTGTCAGCATGCTAAGCGAGCTTTTGCCGTTTACTTTTTTGCCTTTGGCAATGACGCTGATTTTACAAGGAAAGGTGTTTGCTGTTTGGACGAAGGTTTTAGTTGGGCGTACATGAAAGCCCGTCGGATTGATGATAGTGTAAGTTTTGCTAATCATGATGAATCACTCCGTTTCTTGTGCGTTCTACGAATTGTGTAATTTCCTGAGTGCTCCGCATAGTCAGTGCTTGATTGGCATGAACCGACCATTCGGACTGGTCGAGCTGTCCGATCAGCTCTCTTGCTTGCAGAATCGAACCTGCGCTCATGCTGAATTCATGCAGGCCAAGGCCGAGAAGCAAAGGGATTGCCGTCTGATCGCCTGCCATCTCGCCGCACATGCCCACCCATTTGCCTTCCTTCTCAGCCGCTTGAATAACGAAGCTGATAAGGCGAAGCAAGGATGGATGCCATGGCTGGTAAAGGTACGATACCGTTTCGTTCATACGGTCTGCCGCCATTGTATATTGAATCAAATCATTAGTGCCGATGCTGAAGAAATCAACTTCAGGAGCGAAAAGATCAGCAGCGACTGCCGCGGCTGGAATTTCGACCATCATGCCAATTTCAATATGCTCGGCAAGCTGTACGCCTTCGGCGATGAGCTTCTGCTTTTCTTCATCAAGCAGCTTCTTTGCCTCGAGGAGCTCCTCTAATACAGCAATCATCGGGAACATGATTTTCAAATTGCCGTAGCGGCTGGCACGGAGAAGTGCCCGCAGCTGTGTACGGAACAAGTCCTGTCTATCGAGACATAGGCGCAGCGCGCGCTGTCCTAAGAATGGGTTGCTTTCCTTTGGCAGCTCCATGTAGGGGAGCTCCTTGTCTCCGCCTATATCAAGCGTCCTGATGACGACTGGCTTAGGGTTCATTTTCTCAAGTGCATATTTATAGCTGGTGAATTGCTCCTCCTCAGTTGGGAGGGAGCTGCGCCCCATATATAGAAATTCGGTACGAAAAAGTCCAATTCCTTCGGCGCCGTTGTCGATTGCCCGCTGAATATCTTCCAAGCTGCCGATGTTGGCTGCCAGCTCTACTTGCTTGCCATCCTTGGATAAAGTGAGCTTATCCTTCAGCTTGCTTAATTCCGCTCTGCGCAGATCATCCTTTTGTTTCTTTTCTAGATAGGCTGCCAGCTCTTCTTCCGTAGGCTCAATTAGGACAATGCCTTCAGCCGCATCAACGATAATAACGGCTTGTTCTTTCATATCGTGAACCGCTTGACCGATCCCTACGATTGCTGGTATTTCCAATGACCGCGCCATAATGGCAGAATGCGAGGTGCGGCTGCCTATCTCTGTGACAAAACCGCGTACGAAGTTCAAATTAAGCTGAGCGGTATCTGAAGGCGTCAGATCGCGCGCAACGATAATACACTCCTCCGACAGATTGGCTAGGTCAGTATGCGGAACGCCGCGCAAATGACTCATGATACGTCCGGATACGTCCTCAATATCAACAGCGCGCCCTCTTAGCAGTTCATCGGTCATCGATTGCAGAAGGTCGATAAAATATTTAGATATCTCATGGAGCGCAAATTGAGCATCTATGGATTCTTCGGCTATTTTTTGCTCAATCGCTTCAATGAAATCAGGATCTTCCAAAATCATCAGATGACCTTCGAATATTTCGGCCTTGTCTGCTCCGAGGCGCTCCTCTGTTTTTGCGCGAATCGCTTCAACCTCTTCACGGGTGCTTGCTACAGCACGGCGGAACGTTTCTATTTCCTGCGCACTGTCTTGCACAGATTGCTCAGTCGGTATGAAACGCTCGGATGCGAGATGGAAGACCGGGGCAATGGCGATACCCGGTGATGCTGCTATCCCTTTAAGTGTTAGTGTCATTAACTTTAGACTCCTTTCGCCGCAGATTGAAGTGATTGCTCCAGCTTGCGGTATTGCTCTGCCGCTTGTATGTGAAGCGGATGCTGCTCATCTAAACCTGTATATTTTGTTATCGTAGATTGAAGGCCTATTTCCTTAATGGAAGCTTGCAGCTCGGCAGCCTCGGGATCATCTGCAGCATTAAAATGTAAAGCCGCTGCCATGGCCGTGGTCAAATGGATGGCAGGCATGCCGTATTTATAAGCTAATGAGGCCGGTCTAACTAGACGGTCATTCGGAGAAATCTTGCGAATAGGCGAGCGGCCGATTCGAACTACCTCGTCTACCAAGTAAGGATTAACAAAGCGCTCCAAAATTTGCTCAACATAAAGCGCATGCTCTTTCTCATCGAATTGATACGTTTGGATAAGCGCAGCTCCTGATTCCTGCAATGCGCCTCGTACCTCTGCCAATATATCTTTGTTGTTCATCGCTTCTTGAATCGTCTCGCAGCCTTTAAGGAATCCGTGATACGCTGCAACGCAATGCCCTGTATTAACAGTGAACAGCTTGCGCTCGATATACGGCTCCAGTTGATCGACGTAGTGTACTCCGTCAATTTCCTTAAGTGAATTAAGCAATGGGGAACGCTCTACAGTCCACTCATAGAAAGGTTCGACCATAACTTCAAGCGGGTCTTCATTTTGCTGCAGCGGAACGATACGGTCAACGGCGGCGTCAGGGAAAACGATATGCTGATCGGCTTTCGCCTGTACATCCGCAGATAGATGGCCATATACGAATTGCTTCAAAATCGTGCTGCCGCCAAGGGCATTCTCGCACGCAATAACAGGAAGAGCGGCTTTGCTGCCCTCGATTCTAAGCTCAATTCCTTTAGCAACTGCAGCGGCAATGTGCTTCAGTACCGATACGCCAACAGCGGTTGTGACGATATCCGCTTCTGCGATAGTTTTAGCGACTAAATCTATATTTTTACCGTCAATAGCCGTTATATGGTCAACTAGATACGTGTCGCCTTGCTCGTTTGCAATCTTAACCGCATATTGCCCTTTTTCCTGCAGCTGCGAGACAAGCGTATCATTTACATCAACAAAACATACCTCGTAGCCCGCGTTATGCAGCAGCAAACCGATAAAACCTCTGCCTATGTTGCCTGCGCCGAAGTGAACGGCCTTCATGATTCCATCCCCGATTCAAAGATAGAAATCAATTCTTGCTCCGACGAAGCGTTCAAGATGCGCTGCATATCTTCTTCCTCAGACACGAGCACAGCAACATTGGTCAAAATATCAAGGTGATCGTCGCCGACAGCCGCTAGGCCGATAATTAATTGTGCAGGCTCTTCGCCGCCGAAGTCTACGCCTGCCGGTACGGTAATGATGGCCATGCCTGTGGATTTAATAAGTGCTTTCGATTCATTCGTGCCATGAGGCATGGCAAGCCCTCCGCCAATGTAGGTGGATAGAGACTCCTCGCGCTCAATCATTTTGTCGATATACGACTGCGGAGCATGCCCTGCGTCAACAAGCATTTGTCCAACCATGCGGATCGCTTCGTATTTGTCCTTAAGGCTAACGTTTAATTTTACTTTCTCTGTAGATAGAATGGTCATGATTATTCTCTCCAATCCAATTTGGTTTTTATATATTGTTCCAGCTTCTTTGAAATAAACAGCTTAATGCTTGCCGCATCATCATGCGCTAATAAAGCAAGCAGATCCGGCAGCAGCAGCATTGCGCTAATTTCACTTAGCAGCTCAAGGCTATAGGAATCAAGCTTGAGAGGGCCGAGCATCATCAACAGGTGCTTGGCCTGCGCATCTTCATCCTCGCCTAGCTGCAAAGTTCGATCATATCGATATAAAGCAAGCAGAGGCTCTTTAATCCATTCGCTGCGTGTATGAAGCAGAGCAAGCTCGGTATCTGGTATGACTAGACTTCCTTGCAGTTCTCTTGCGAGTAGCTGATCGGCTATTTTTTCGCGATTTGCATCGATATATGGCTTTCCGATTAAGGAAAGCATGCTCGGCAGCTGGTGATCCAATCGATCTTGATCTGGCAACAGCGTTAAATCATGCACATGGAAGCCGTCAAGCAGCTGAAGAACGATGCCGGAATACAGCTGAAGCTGAAGCAAACGATCCAGAGGTGACTGGCCTGCCGTATCTTCGTTTGCTGATAGGGAGGGAGCGGCCTTCTTCAAGGTTGTGCCCTCTATATAGCTGCGAAGCTTATTGGTTTCTTCCGGCGTGAGCAGAGGACTCAGCTTAATATAGCGATCCGGCTCTAGCGGCAAATCAACAGTTGAAATGATCAAATCATAGCGGCTCGGCGGAAGCCTTGTCGCTTCATACCATGAATAATGACCGATCAGGTCGATTTGCGGCAGTACGTTAGCAATTTTGACAGCTAAAAGCTTGGATGAACCGATGCCGCTCGTGCAAACGAGGACAGCTCTTATTTTTCTTGGAAAAGGCTTTAACCGCTCAAGGGAAGCTCCGAAATGCATAACGATATAACCGATCTCCTCATCTGGCACTTGTAGAAGCGGATAAACCTGTTGTACAGCGCTTTGAACAATGGAAAACAATATAGCGTAATCTTTTTTGATCGGCACTAACATCGGATTGCGGATGGCGAAGCCGTCCTTAATGCGCTGAAAGGCTGGTTTTATATGCTGAATGAGTCCTTCCTCTAGCGATCGATCCTCCATGAGCGACATGTTAAGCTGATCCTCGACATAACGGATGAGCAGCCTGACACCTTCAATGGCCTTCATATCTTCATGATGAATCAACAGACCGTTATCTAGAAAAGCTTCGCTATTCAGCAGTTGTGAAAGATACGTTTTTTCTTCTATTGGGAGCTGTAGATTGAGTGCAACCAGCAGGCTTCGCAGCAATGGAATGATTTCATCAGAATGACGATATTCGCTTGCTGAGACAAAGCAATTGTTCTCTATTCGGGTTAACGCAACCGACAGCTTAATAAGCAATCTTGTATAGTTAGATTCGGACAATGTGTGCGGCCATTCGTCGTTTAGTTCCCATAACGCATGCTCGAGCCGTTTAAAGTTTTCTTTGCCGATCATGTCGAGCAGCTGTGCTGTGATCGGGTTTGAGACTGTAAGGTTCTTGAATTGACCGAATAAATCGGAATCGTCGAGATGATTTATGGCAAGCAAGCTAATCGAATGACGCTTATCTTCTTCAGATCCAATAATTTCAACGCCATACCCTCTTCTGCGAACAAGGGTCATCCCATGTTTATTGATCAGTTCCTCCAGCTCATCGAGATCATGGCTGATGGTCGGCATCGTTACGCGCAGCTCATGGGCGAGTGCAAACAGCTTTATCGGCTCGTCATGCTCAAGCAGCCTGCAGAGAATAACGATTTTTCGTTCTTCAGCCGAATATTCAAAGTAATCAGACGGCTCAAACGATTGTTTGAATCGTTCAAGAGTATCCGAGTCTGCTTCTACTTGAATACCAAGCCCTGCTATTTTGTGAAGTGCAATGCCGTTTGCGGCAAGTAACGATTCGATATCGACAAGCTCGCGATGGATCGTCCTTGTGCTCGTACCGACAATGGACGCGATATCGGCTGCGGTAATTTCTTGCTTTTGACTCAGCAGCAGTTCGATAATTCGACGTTGCCTAGTTGAGGCTTTGATAGGCTATCCTCCTTAGCAGAAGA
The DNA here is from genome assembly GCF_052114265.1 of Paenibacillus sp. MCAF9. Classification (NCBI taxonomy): domain Bacteria; kingdom Bacillati; phylum Bacillota; class Bacilli; order Caryophanales; family Paenibacillaceae; genus Paenibacillus; species Paenibacillus sp. MCAF9. Next base: position 89,986 of record NZ_JBFREL010000010.1, on the reverse strand, counting down.
ATGGACTTAACGCCGACAGTAAACTGTCAGCGTTAAGTATGAATTCATGAACTTAGTCTTTGTACGAGCAAGTCATACTCTGGACTTTTAAGGAAATTATCAATGGAAATATGCTCTGCGTTTGGCGCCTTTAGGCGTGCGCGGTCAGTCAATGTTTTATGGGTGATCACGATGTCGGCATCGCCTGGAATATCGTTGATCGCCGTGTTGATAACGGTAATCGGCAGCTCAGCTGCATTTATTTTTTTGCGCAATATGGAAGCGCCCATCGCGCTTGAGCCCATACCTGCATCGCAGGAAAATACAATTTTGTTCACTTGCTCTTTCGTTAGTTGTACTTGTTCTACGGAAGGTGAAGCAGCATTGCCTTTGGACTCAGCTTTCATTTGCTGAACTTTTTGTGCAGCGAGCTCAAGCTCGTTGTCGTTATCTCCTGCCTGCTTGCTTGTTTTCAGAAGTACGGCAGAGACAAGGAATGAAACGATTGTTGCGACGACTACGCCGCTTAGCATTGCTAGTAGTCCGCCTTTTGGCGTCATGGTGATATAGGCGATAATGCTGCCCGGTGATGGCGCGGCGACAAGACCAGCTCCGAAGATGGAGAAGGTGAATGTACCAGCAACACCCCCAGCGATAGCTGCGATAATCAAACGCGGATTCATTAGAATATACGGGAAGTAAATCTCGTGTATACCGCCGAAGAAATGAATGACAACAGCGCCTGGCGCCGATTGCTTAACCATTCCTTTTCCGAATACCCAATAAGCAAGCAGAATGCCAAGACCAGGTCCTGGGTTGGATTCCAGCATGTAAATGATGGATTTGCCGGCTTGTGATGCTTGATCCAGCGCGAGCGGACCTAGTATGCCGTGGTTAATCGCGTTGTTGAGAAACAGTACTTTAGCTGGCTCGATCAAAATGTTCGCAAGCGGCAGGAAACCTGTGTTGATCAGCCACTCTACACCTGAAGCAAGTACTTTGCTTAATGCGGCTACGACAGGCCCGATTCCTTTGAAGGCAATCAGTGCAAGACCGCCGCCAATAATGCCGGACGAGAAATTGTTGATGAGCATTTCAAAGCCCGAAGGAATCTTTCCTTCAATAGATTGATCGAATTTCTTCAGCACCCATGCGGCTAGCGGTCCAACGATCATGGCTCCGAGGAACATTGGAATGTCCGCCCCTGCAATAACGCCGAGTGTGACGATTGCGCCAACTACGCCTCCGCGTACGCCGTGAATCATTTGACCACCGGTATAGCCGATGAGTATAGGGAGCAAGTAGGTAATCATCGGTCCAACAAGTGTTGCTAGGCTTTCGTTCGGAAACCAGCCTGTTGGAATAAATAGTGCCGTAATGAGTCCCCATGCAATAAAAGCGCCAATATTCGGCATGACCATGCCGCTTAGAAAACGACCAAATCGTTGTACGGAAACTTTAACTCCGCCGGATACCGGTTGTTCGGATGTCAGTTTACTCATGCTTAAACCTCCAATTTATAATAATGTTCACTAAATGAACCTGAATTAATCGTAATGTATAGCGCTTTCATATTCAATGAATTGAAAAACAGGTTGCGTCATGAGCATTGTTGACATCATTTTTCCTTTTAGTATTGCTGATTTTCGGGGATGCTGTATAATCACTATTGTTTCTTCTAAAACTGCAAAGGGGAATGCGATATGCAAGACCAAACGATTATTCGTTTTGAACATGTGACAAAACAATATGCTCATAATGCTGCTGCTGTCCTCAAAGACGTCAGCTTTACAATAGAGCGAGGCAAATTTTATACGCTGCTTGGTCCGTCCGGCTGCGGCAAGACGACGGTGCTCCGGCTAATAGCTGGCTTTACCGAACCCTCAGAGGGTCAAATCTATTTCCATAATAAAGTGATAAACCGGGTTCCAGCGAATGAACGCCAAGTGAATACGGTTTTCCAGGATTACGCTCTCTTTCCTCATCTTAATGTGTTCGAGAATGTTGCCTTTGGCCTGCGAATCAAGAAGATGAAAAACGCGGATGTGACGAATAAAGTGAAGGATGCGCTTCGTTTCGTCAACTTGGACGGTTACGAATCACGGGAGATTTCGGAGATGTCCGGCGGTCAGCGGCAGCGTGTTGCCATCGCGCGGGCGATCGTGAACGAGCCGGAAATTATTTTGCTGGACGAGCCGTTATCAGCGCTTGACCTTAAGCTTCGCACGGAAATGCAGTACGAGCTGCGCGAGCTGCAGCGCCGACTTGGCATCACATTTATATTTGTAACGCATGACCAAGAGGAAGCGCTGGCGATGTCTGACGAAATTTTTGTTATTAATGAAGGAAAAATTCAACAAAGCGGGACGCCAACAGATATTTACGATGAGCCGATCAATCGCTTTGTTGCGGATTTTATTGGTGAATCCAATATTGTACCAGGCCGAATGGCACGCAACTTCGAGGTGGAGTTCGCTGGTCGTTCATTTGAATGCGTCGATCAAGGGCTCACGCCAAATGAGGCTGTTGATATTGTAATCAGGCCAGAGGATTTGGAAATAACTTCTTCAGAGAACGGTAAGCTGCAAGTGCGTGTAGATTCACAATTGTTCCGCGGCGTACATTACGAGATTTGTTGTTACGATGAATCAGGAAATGAGTGGCTTGTCCATTCCACTCGCAAAGCTACAGTAGGGGAGCAGATCGGATTAACCTTTGACCCAGAAGCCATCCATGTTATGAGACTAGGTGAAACGGAAGAAGAATTCGATAAGCGTCTTGAAGCATACAGCGAGGCCGCAGATGTCGAATAAATCACGCAGTTTTTATCTCATACCGTATATGGCTTGGATCGTGTTATTTGTTATAGCGCCGATCGTGTTAATTGCCTATTACTCCTTCTTTGATGTAGAGGGCAACTTCACGCTGGACAATTATGTGAAGTTCTTTACGCCGGTTTATATGAAAATGACGCTTAGCTCCTTCTGGTACGCGTTTCTGATTACCGCAATATCATTGCTTGTCGCGTATCCGGCTGCTTATTTATTGACAAAAACGAAGCATAAACAGCTCTGGCTGCTGCTTATTATACTGCCCAGCTGGATCAATTTGCTGTTAAAGGCTTATGCGTTTATTGGCTTGTTCGGTACATACGGCTTTGCAAACTCCGTACTGGAAGCGATCGGCATTCCGAAACAGCAAATTTTGTTTACGGACTTTAGCTTTATTTTCGTATCTGTTTATATTTTTATTCCTTTTATGATTTTGCCGATCTTCAATGCATTGGAGGAAATGAATCCGACGCTTGTGTATGCGGCGCGTGATCTGGGCGCATCCGCGTGGACGACGTTTCGGCGTGTTATATTTCCACTAACGATCAGTGGTGTGAAGTCCGGCTGTATGGCTGTATTTATACCTGCATTATCTCTGTTCATGATTACGAGGCTTATTGCCGGCAATCGGGTTATTACGCTAGGTACGGCAATTGAGCAGCATTTTCTCGTGACGCAGGACTGGGGTATGGGTTCGACGATTGCTGTGTTCTTGATTCTAGCAATGGCGGCGATGATGCTGTTGACCGGCAACCGAAAGCGAGGTGCGGCAGATGCGCGTAAAAAATAAATGGTCGAACATCTATCTCGTACTCGTGTTCGCAGTACTCTATGCGCCTATTTTCTATTTAATGTTTTATTCGTTCAATAGCGGCGGCTCGATGCGTAATTTCGAAAGCTTCACGCTTGACTATTACAAAGAGGTTTTCGCGGATACTCGTTTGCTCATCATTGTCCTGAACACGTTCGTTATTGCGCTGCTGTCCGCTGCAATTTCGACGATTCTTGGTGTTATTGGTGCGATAGCTATTCATCACATTCGCAGCAATCGACCGAAACAATCGCTTTTGACGCTCAATAATGTATTGATCGTAAGTCCCGATGTTATTATCGGTGCGTCCTTTCTTATCCTATTTACGATGATTGGCATCAAGCTGGGCTTTGTGTCCGTCTTGCTGTCGCATATTGCGTTCAGTGTTCCGATTGTCGTTATTATGGTGCTGCCGAAGCTGCAGGAAATGAGCTCAACGTTGATTGATGCGGCGCATGATCTTGGTGCCAGCTCGTGGCAGGTGCTGACGCGCGTTGTGCTTCCATTCATCAGACCGGGCATATTCGCAGGGTTCTTCATGGCGCTGACGTATTCGCTAGATGACTTTGCGGTAACGTTCTTTGTAACCGGCAATGGCTTCTCGACGCTCTCTGTTGAGATTTACTCACGAGCGCGCCAAGGCGTGTCGTTATCGATCAATGCGTTGTCGACACTTATTTTCTTATTTACGATCATTCTTGTCGTTGGTTATTACTTCATTAATCAACGAAACATGAAGCCGTCAAGCAAGGAGGGGCACTAATGACACAGCTTGTGCGTATGTTCGTAATCGTGTTTGTTGTTTCATTTGGCCTCATCTACCTGACTTCGTATTTGAATGATAGTGAAGGCTACAGCGGAAGCAATACACTGACGATTTACAATTGGGGCGATTATGTTGATCCCGAGCTGCTTGACCGCTTTGAAGAGGAGACAGGCATAAAGGTCATTTACCAAACCTTCGATTCGAATGAAGCGATGATGACCAAGATTGGACAAGGCGGTACGACGTTTGATGTGAGCATTCCCTCTGAATATGCGATTAGCAAGATGAAAGAGGATGGTTTGCTCTTAAAGCTCGATCATTCGAAGCTTCCAAATTTAAAATATATCGATCCGCGGTTCATGAATTTATCATTTGATCCGGATAACGCTTACTCCATTCCTTATTTTTGGGGGACTGTCGGAATTGTGTTCAATCCAGAGCTAGTCGGGGACCTGACTTTCTCCAGTTGGAATGATCTATGGGATAAAAGCCTGCGCAACCAGATCCTGCTGCTGGACGGCGCGCGCGAGGTTATGGGCATGGGGCTTAACTCTTTAGGTTATTCGCTGAATGATACGGAAGAGGCTCATTTGCAGGAGGCGAAAGCGAAGCTGCTCCAGATGACGCCTAACGTGAAGGCGATTGTCGGAGACGAAATCAAGATGCTGCTTGCAAACGAAGAAGCTGCGGTCGGTCTTGTTTGGTCGGGTGATGCATCGGAAATTATGGATGAGAACGATAAGCTTGATTATATCGTGCCAGAGGAAGGCTCAAATCTTTGGTTTGATAATATGGTTATTCCGAAGACGGCCAAAAATATCGAAGGCGCGCATCAATTTATCAACTTCATGCTCGACCCTGAAGTGGCTGCTCAGAACGCGGAATATGTTGGTTACTCGACTCCGAATGAAGCGGCGCTGGCGCTGCTGCCTGAGGAGATTGCGACCGATGAGCGTTTTTACCCAGATGAAGAGCTGACTGAAAGGCTTGAGGTTTACGACAACCTCGGCAAAAGAATGCTGGCCCACTATAACGAGTTGTTCCTTGAGTTTAAAATGCATAAGAAATAAACAAAAGAGATAGCATTTTTCTAATGATTCCCATGCTATGCTGGATGAGAGATTTCCAGATGAGGCGGCAAATGTGAATAGATGGGGCGGAGAGCATGAATAGCAGATGGATGAATTACGGCGGTCTTATACTAATCGCTGTTGTGTGGGGAGCGAACTTCGGCATATCGCGGTTAGCTATGGAGTCGTTTAATCCCATCGTTTTCTCGTTTTTGAGATTTGGATTGGCTATTCCGTTTTTCTTTCTCATTCTTAAGCTAAGAGAGGGCAGTGTGGGCATTCCATGGCGAATCGTGCCGAAGCTTGCTCTCATTGGGCTGGTTGGCATTACACTGCTCGAAATTACGGTGATGTACTCGATTAAATATACGACCTTAGCCAATGCGTCGCTGCTGAACGTAGCGCCGTGGCCGATCTTCGCTGCATTGTTTGCTCCTTTATTCATGCGCGAAGCTATCACGAAAAGGCTCATTATTGGCGGAGCGATATCCATTGTTGGAGTATGCTTTGTCATACTGGGCGGCGGTGAAAGCTTCAGTCTCTCATCTGACAATATGATCGGCAACTTGATGGCGCTTGGAGTCAGCATTGTCGGTCCGTTATTTAATCTGAGCTCCATGTCGCTTATGAAGCATTACTCTGCTCTGCGTGTAAGCACGTGGACGATAGCTTTTGGGTCGTTGTTTATGCTGCCGCTCACCTTTGGGGCTTGGGGGCAAACCGATTGGTCAGCTCTTCAGGCGGGGCATTATTTATCCATTGGCTATAATGTATTGATTTGCACCGTTGTCGCTTTTGTCGTTTGGAATGCATGTATGTTCAAGGTTGGCGCAACGCGCTCTAACTTTTTCCGTTATGCAGTTCCGGCGGCGGCTGTTGTAGCTGGGTATGCGATGTTCGATGAGAAGATCGCGCTGCTGCAAATGTGCGGCGCATGCTGTATGGCCGCAGGACTGATATGGATCAGCATCGAGAGCAAACCACGAAGCAAATCGTCAGTGAAGACGGTAGAGACGAATGGTTAATTCTTGTGATTCATAATTGTGGTTGATAGTTTATGAGATTGAATTCTAATTGTATAAAAATGTATCATGTGAGGGTTTCGTACTAAGTTAGACTAACTTAGTGCGAAACCCTTTTATTTTTTACATAAAAAGGATTATTAAAGAACAGTGTGTGTTATGGTAACTCCCACCACATGAAACCTAACATGACAATGGATAAAAATGTAGAATTTTTGCACTAAATAACGAAATTTTTCTTTTAAAATAGTGATGAAAAAGGTAAAATCAAAAAAGCGGCTAATCCATGGAATGGGAGTCGGACTCTACGAAGAAGGACTGAACTTAAAATGACAGTGAGTATAGTAGAAGAAACGTTAAATCCGTACCAAATCGCACAACAGCAAATCGATACTGCAGCGGCCCATCTACAATTGCCTAAGCATGTTACAGACATCTTGAAGCAGCCGAAGCGCGTGCTGTCGGTTAACTTCCCAGTTCGTATGGATGATGGCTCAATTCGAGTGTTCGAAGGTTACCGTTCCCAACATAATGACGCGATTGGACCGACTAAGGGCGGCATTCGCTTTCACCCTGATGTAACGCTTGATGAAGTAAAAGCACTTTCCATGTGGATGAGCTTTAAATGCGGCGTTGTTGGCCTTCCATACGGCGGCGGCAAGGGCGGAGTTATTTGTGATCCACATCTTCTTAGCAAAGGCGAGCTAGAGCGTGTTAGCCGTGCTTTCATGGAAGCTATCGCTGATTTTGTAGGTCCTGACAAAGATATTCCTGCACCGGACGTATACACGACTCCGCAGATCATGGGTTGGATGATGGATACGTACAGCAGACTAAAAGGCGTTAACTCACCTGGCGTTATTACAGGTAAACCGCTTATTCTTGGCGGATCCCAAGGTCGTAATGAAGCAACAGCACAAGGCTGTGTGTACACGATCCTGGCAGCACTTCAAGATAAGAATATTCCTATTGAAACGGCTACTGCAGCGATTCAAGGTTACGGCAACGCTGGTCGCATTGCTGCTCGTTTGCTTAGCGAAGCAGGCATTAAAGTTGTAGCAGTCAGCGACTCTAGAGGCGGAATTTACGATCCGAATGGATTGGATATCGAACAGATCTCCATACTAAAGGATACGACTTCCATCCGTGAGTATGGCGAGAAGTACTATATTTCTAATGAAGATTTGCTTGAGCTTGATGTTGATGTTTTGGTGCCAGCTGCTCTAGAAAACGTAATTACTGCTAAAAATGCAGATCGCATTAAAGCAAAAATCGTTGCTGAAGCTGCGAACGGACCAACAACACCAGAAGCGGATCGCGTACTTTGGAGCCACGGCATCACAGTTATTCCAGACGTACTTGCAAATGCAGGCGGCGTTACGGTTTCGTACTTCGAGTGGGTACAAAACTTGGCTAACTACTACTGGAGCGAAGCAGAGGTTCTTGAGAAGCTTGAGACGAATATGATTCTTTCTTACGTAGCTGTTCGTGATCTTGCTAAGGAACATGACACTGACCTTCGTACAGCTGCTTATATGATTTCGATCAAACGGATCGCAGCAGCAATGGAAGCTAGAGGCTGGATCTAATATATTTATAAAACAAGAAGAGGTGGCGGCGTCATGACAGAACAGATTCGCATCGGTATTGTTGGTTACGGCAATCTTGGACGCGGCGTAGAGCTTGCAATTAGACAAAGTGCGGATATGAGACTGGATGCGATCTTTACTCGCAGAGACCCAGCATCTATTCCGTCTGAAACAAAAGCATATAAAATTGAAGACGCTGAGCGCTTTGTCGATGATATCGACGTTATGATTCTTTGCGGCGGCTCAGCAACGGATTTGCCAGAGCAGGTTCCAGCTTTTGCCCGCTTGTTCCATACGGTTGACAGCTTCGATACGCATGCGCGTATTCCTGAATTTTTTGATCAGGTAGATGCAGTTGCCAAAACGAGCAATAAAGTAAGCGTAATATCCACAGGCTGGGACCCAGGCTTGTTCTCATTGAATCGTTTGCTTGCTGAGGCAATATTGCCAGAAGGCAAGGAATATACATTCTGGGGCAAAGGTGTAAGCCAAGGCCATTCAGATGCGATTCGCCGCGTGAAAGGTGTAAAGAACGGCGTTCAGTACACTATTCCTAGTGAAGAGGCAGTAGCGCGAGTTCGTAACGGTGAAAATCCAGAGCTTACAACGCGTGAGAAGCACGTCCGTGATTGCTACATCGTAGCAGAAGAGGGCGCTGATCAAGACGCGATTGCTGAGGAAATCCGTACGATGCCGAACTATTTCTCCGATTATAATACGACTGTTCATTTCATTGATGAAGCGACATTGAAAGCCGAGCATTCCACAATGCCTCATGGTGGTATGGTGCTTCGCAGTGGCAAAACAGGCGAGAACAGCACTCAAATTATCGAGTTCGGTTTGAAGCTTGACAGCAACCCTGAATTCACGGCTAGCGTGCTCGTTGCTTATGCTAGAGCAGCTTATAAATTTGCTCGTGAAGGACAGTCTGGAGCCAAAACCGTATTCGACATTCCATACGGCTACCTTTCACCAAAATCCGCAGCAGAACTGCGTAAAGAGCTTCTATAGTTCTGAAACTTTTCTGAACATTCCCCTCCATTTTACAATTTTTTACTTACACTTTTGGAAATAGTAGGATATAATGAAAAAGTGAGAGTAATTACTGTCGAATTATAGGGAGAAGTGCTGAAAGATCCATTTTCCTATGGTAGAATAGGTTCAAACCTACCTAACAGGTAAATTCTACTAGGAAGTGAACTCAGCATGATAGACATCCATACGCATATTTTACCTGGATTGGATGATGGTGCGGCAAGTTTCGATGATACTCTGAATATGGCCCGGGCAGCTGTATCAGAGGGAATTACAACGATCATCGCCACTCCGCACCATGCCAATGGAACCTATACCAATACAGCAATCGACGTAGCTAAGCACACTCACACTATTAACGAAAGGTTAATAGCTGCGGGTGTGCCTATTGCTATACATACAGGTCAAGAAATTCGCGTTCATGATGATCTGCTCGATGCTTGGTATAGAAAAGAATTGCTTCCCTTAGCCGGCTCTAGATATGTATTGATTGAGATGCCGTCCTCCCGTATTCCGAAGGCGATGATTGAGCTCGTGCATGAGCTTAATGTATTGAAGTTGAAACCGATTATCGCTCACCCAGAAAGAAATGCAGAAGTTGTGAAGCACCCAGATCGATTAGCTGAGCTTATTGAAGCAGGCGCATTCGCACAGGTTACGACCCACTCACTGCTTGGGGGATTTGGTAAGCGCATTGAACAGTCCGCATGGTCATTATTGAAGGCGGGCCATATTCATTTTGTATCTTCCGATGCTCATCATATTGAGCGCCGCGGTTTTCGTCTGGGCGAAGCCTATGCGTCCATTGAGAGGCGGATGGGAGAACAGTGGGTTACCTATTTGCAATCCAACGCTCAGTCTGTGCTAGACGACAAACCTATACATAACCAGCCTATTACTATAGTTTCTTCAGACGGGGTTTTGCGTCGTTTTATTTCCTATTTCTACAAAAAATAGTGCGCGCTAGAATGATTGGAAGTTGAAGAAAGCGCATACTAAAAATGATTTTATTGGCGTTATTAGTCATTCATCTATTAGATGAGTGCAACTATTATCATATAATTAGGAGTGAAGAAAGTGACATTAAGAAAAAAATTAGCAGTTTCTACAATTGCGGCAAGCGTAGCCCTTACGGCTTTCGCTGGAATTCCGCTAAGTAGCAAAGGTTTGGCAGAGAAGCTTGGAGTAAATGGGGTTGTTTATGCATCTTCTTCATTGGCGGATTCCGCTCTTGTGATTGAAGCGAAGAAACTAGATGACGCACTCAAAGCGACAAATGGTTGGGCTAATGTAAGAGCGCTGCAAGATGCACTTAACGGCTTAGAGATCCATCAAAAAGGCGATATCGTAAATCCGATTGTAAATAAAATTATTGTATCGGATGAAGAAGAAACAGAATTGGAAGGCCTTTTCTTGGATGCTGTAGAGTGGTCTTACGGCCCAACGGTAAAAGGACTTGAAGAATTGCATGCAAAGTATGGTACGCTGCTCCAAACCTTTGCTGATCGTGGAAAGGTGTCTGATCTTTCAATCGATGATATTGCACTGTATTTCTTCGATGTTCAGAAAGAATTAGTTAAGCAAGTAGGCGCCAAGGATTTTGATGGTTTGCTCGCTCTTTTGACTGATAAAGACAGTGTTAAGCAATTAATGCAAAGCGTACTGAACGAATTGTCGACTAAACAATATAAAGCGCAAATATTGCTTACAAATTTCGGTATTACTAAAGATGATGTCATTGGCGTGTTGTCACGTGCAAGAGAAGCTGTAGGCAAAGATGCTACATTCGTTGCTGCGGCAGGATCTTTGTTCAAAGCTTATCAATATTTGAACCCGACTACACCTCCAATCACTCCGGGTGGTCCAGGTGGCACAGTAACACCAGCTACACCGCTTCCTGAATCAACTGACAAATTGCTAAACGATTTGAAAGCAGCGCTAGATAAAGCGACTGAAGCTGAAAAAGCTGCTATTGTGACTAAATTTGTTGCTGATGCAAAAGCAGAAATTGCTAAGCTTGCAGCAATCAGCGCAGCTTCAAGTGTTACTACAGTAAATGGACAAGCTGTTCTTCAATTGGATGAGAAAAGTGTATTGTCAGCAATTGCCGGCATTAACACTGTTGCTTCTAAGGTTAAAGAACTAGCACCAGCTTCTGCACTTGCCAAGACTGCTTTGAAAATCGATCTTGGTACAGTATCGCAAAAGGATGTTGTTTTGAACCTTTCCGATGCAGTGGTTAAAGCTGCAGCAGCTGGAAACGTATCCGGCGCAACATTTACGATTGGCAAATTTGAAGTGACTGTTCCTGTAGGCGGTTCATTCTCTTCTGCAATTGGTCTTACTATTAAGAAAAGCGATGTATCAGCTGACGTTGTAGGCACGCTGAAATCAGTGTCTGAAGTTTATGACTTCAATCTAACGGTTGGCGGTACTGCAAAAACTTCATTCGATCAACCGATCGTAATCAGCATTCCGCTGGGCGATACAACTGGTCTAGATAAAGAGCTTCTTTCCGTAGCGAAAATCGTTGATGGCAAGCTAGTATTCCACGGTGGACGTGTATCTGGCAACTCTATTATCGAATCACGTGATTCGTTCTCCTCTTATGTTGTTGTAGAAAACAAAGTTTCGTTCAAAGACATTGCTTCTGTAGAAGCATGGGCTGGCCGCGAAATTAGCGTTGTAGCAGCAAAAGGCGCAATCGAAGGAAAATCAGAAGGTCAATTTGCACCGAAAGATAAAGTAACTCGCGCTGAATTCGCGAAAATGCTTATCCGTGCTCTTGATCTTGAGAATGGCTCAGCTACAGAAGGTTTTGCTGATGTCGATTCAGCTGCTTGGTATGCACCATACGTAGCTGCTGCGGCACAACTCAAAATCATTAACGGCCGTTCAGATACTAAATTTGATCCAAATGCAACGATTACTCGTGCTGAGATGGCAACGATGATCGCTCGCGCATTGAAAGTATCGCAAGGCGCTTCTAACGTAGCTGATGTAAATGCTGCACTAAAAGACTTTGCGGACGCTGGAAAAATTAATGCGTCATTAAAAGATGGCGTTGCATTTGCGGCAACTCACAAAATCGTAGTTGGAAATGCAGGCAAGTTCTTGCCAAATAACAATGCGACTCGTGCAGAGGCAGCAGTAATTATTTACCGTGCACTAAACTTCGACAATTAAGTAAAAATATATACAAAATCTTCCTCTCATGTGGATGAGAGGAAGATTTTTTTCGGGAATATATAGGATATTGTAAGATTATAGATTATTATGTAGTAAGGTATAGTTCTTGAGGATTATATTCTCATTCTAAATAACTATATCCCATGGAGGAATATGCATGTCTAACGAACTAGACTTACGACAGTATATGGCAATCATAAAGAAGAGATTGGCGCTAATATTAGTATTTGTTTTCCTCTGTACAGCAGCTGCGGCCGTTATTAGTATGTTTTTTAAAGACCCGGTCTATGAGGCATCTACTAAAATAATCGTAAATCAAACGACGACACAAATGGCAACCGGCCAGCTTGATCTTAATCAAATCAACTCCAATATCAAAATGATTGATACGTACAAAGAGATTATTAAAACACCGGCTATATTGGATAAAGTGGCTGAGCAATATCCACAGCTTGGGTTAACTGCGACTGAGCTATCACGTAAAATCCAGGTTAGCTCTGTAAATAATACACAGGTCATGACATTAGTCGTGCAAGATGTGGATTATAAGCAAGCAGCACAAGTTGTCAATGCGGTGTCAAATGTTTTCCGCGAAGAAATCCAGCATATTTTTAAAGTGGAGAATGTATCGATTCTGAATGAAGCTGTGGTCGATGCGCAGCCAAGTCCGGTTTCACCGAACGTTCCTCTTAATGTCGCGATCGCGTTTATCGTATCTTTAATGATTGCTGTAGGTATTACATTCTTACTTGAGTATATGGATGACACGATTAAAACCGAAGCAGATGTGCTGCAGTTTTTGGGTCAGCCCACGCTTGCTATGATCTCAAGAATGAATACGGAGGATGCTAATTCTAGCCAAACCAGCAAAACAACTCAAACTTACAAGGCAGGTGAATTAGAGGGTGTCTCGATTGAAAAATAAGCGTCAGATCATTACGCTAACGAATCCCCGTTCTCCCATATCAGAATCCTATCGCGCTCTGAGGACGAACATAGAGTTCTCATCAATAGATGAGAAATTGCAGGTGTTAATGGTCTCTTCAGCAGGCCCTGGTGAGGGGAAGTCGACAACGATAACGAATCTGGCGGTCACTTTCGCGCAATCAGAGAAGAAAGTTGTTCTTATTGATGCCGATCTTCGTAAGCCTACTGCCCATCATACATTTTCTATCTCTAATCGTTATGGGTTGTCGTCCATTATTTCACAGCAGTGCTCGCTCGAGGAAGGAATACAAGTTACAGACATTCCTAATCTAGATGTGATTACATCAGGCGCCATACCGCCAAACCCGGCAGAGATGATGGGTTCAAAGCGGATGACGGCAACAATTGAGCAGCTTAGACAAATGTATGACATTGTGCTCATTGATACGCCGCCGCTGCTTGCAGTAACGGATGCACAAATTGTAGCTACGAAAAGTGATGGCGTAATTCTTGTTGTTGATCAAGGGAAAGTAAAGCGGGATATTGCCAGCAAAGCTGTAAAAAACCTTGAGAGTGTAAATGCGCGAATTTTGGGAGTAGTGCTGAATAATGTGAAACGTAAGGCAAATGAAGAGGCTTACTACTATTATTATGGTGTTCAAGAAAAATGAAAAAATACAAGTAGATGTCTTTTGGCGGAGGGATGAGTTAGTTGAGTAATAGAAATAGAATGCTGGTCATACTGGTGGTAGATATTTGTATTATATGGATAGCGATTGGGGTATCCTATCTCTTTCGTTTTAACGGAAACATCCCTCCCATCTACGTGAGACAAATGCTTGAATTCGCATGTTTAACCACCATTATTTGTGGCAGCAGCTTAGCTTTTTTTCGAATGTACAGACGAATGTGGCAATATGCCAGTATTGGTGAAATTATTGAGCTGGCCAAAGCCATAGTGATTGGACTTGTTTTATCGTACGGAGCAACTTATGCATTAAATGGGGAACGAGTCCCTATCTCCATTAGCTCTCGAACACTTGAACTCATGCTCCTATTAATGGGAGGCTCACGGTTCCTCTGGCGCTTAATCCGAGTAAATAGAACCAAAAAGACCGCTTTGACAAACAATGTACTTGTTGTTGGCGCTGGAGATTGTGGGGCGTTAATTGCAAAGGAAATCATGACAAGCAACAGCTTTTTAGGCAATCGTATAGTAGGGTTTATTGATGATGATCCACATAAACGCAATATGCAGGTAGTCGGTTTATCAGTTCTGGGAACTAGGGTGAACATTGAAGAGATCGTACATAAACATCACATCCATGACATTATTATCGCGATGCCGTCTGCAAAGCGAGTGCATATAACGGAAATTATTAATATTTGCAAGCTGACCGGAGCAAAGGTCAAGATTATCCCTTCTATTAATGATTTTATCAAAGGGCGCCTTGCGGTGAAGGCATTACGCAATGTTGAAGTAGAAGATTTGCTGGGTAGAGAACCTGTTATGACAGATTTAGAGGGTATAGCCAATTATGTATCCGATAAAGTTGTTCTAGTAACAGGTGCTGGAGGATCGATTGGTTCAGAGCTATGCAGGCAGATTTCTTCATTTAGACCTAAAACCTTGCTTCTGCTTGGACACGGTGAGAATAGTATCTATACGATTGAGATGGAGCTTAAGACGAAATTCCCAAATGTGCATTTGGAAACGGTAATAGCGGACATTCAAGATCGAAGCCGTTTAGATGATGTATTCCGTAGGTTTAGGCCGCAAGTTGTATTCCATGCAGCAGCCCATAAGCATGTGCCGCTTATGGAACGAAATCCATCAGAGGCAGTTAAGAACAATGTATTCGGTACGAGGAACGTAGCTGATTGCGCGGATAAATATAAAGCGGAACGGTTCGTCATGATCTCCTCCGATAAAGCGGTTAATCCATCAAGCATTATGGGGGCTACCAAGAGAATTGCAGAGATGTACATACAGAGTATTAATACAATAAGTGAGACCCAGTTCGTGGCAGTACGTTTCGGTAATGTACTAGGAAGCCGTGGAAGCGTTATTCCAAGGTTCAAGCAGCAAATTGCTGCAGGCGGTCCGGTTACTGTTACACATCCCGACATGGTCAGATATTTCATGACGATTCCTGAAGCAGTACAGCTCGTTATTCAAGCGGGATCATTTGCAAAAGGTGGAGAAATATTTGTTCTAGATATGGGAGAACCGGTTCGTATTCTTGATCTAGCGCAGGATCTCATTCGGTTATCAGGTTACGAACCGAATATAGATATCGAAATAAACTTTAGCGGTATGCGCGAAGGCGAGAAGCTATTCGAGGAGCTGCTAACGGATGAAGAAGCAGTGTCATCCACACAACATGAGCGGATTTACATAGGCAAGCCAACACAAATCAATAGAGTAGAACTCGAGCTTCAATTCAAACGAATCGAGAAAGCTATTGGAGATAATCAAACGACAATTAAAGATGTTATCGAGCATCTTGTTCCTTTTTATTCACATGTATCTTAGCAGACAGATTACCATAATGGAGGAGATTACACATGCGTAAGAAAAAGTGGAAGAAGATATTAATTTGGGTCGCATCAATCATTGTCATACTAGGAGTAGGGGGCTTATTTGCAGCTAATTATGCTGTGGATAAGCTTATTTCTACGTTGGCTGCTGACCTTGAGGGTGATTTGTTGAATGAAGTGACAACTCCGGAGACGAAGACAGATGAGCAGGGTACGGATACGACGGGGAAGGATTATCCTTCTTCAACGGTTGATAATGATGAAACGACAGATAGTTCAAATGGAACTAAAGATAAGCCAACGACAGATAATACAAAGAATAGTGGATCTAATGATTCAAACGTATCTAAAGAAGAAGATAAGCCTAAAGACGGTTATAGCGGCGAGGTTTCTATAGACAAAGCTAAAGATCTACAGGAAAAAATAACGGTATCTGAAAAAGCGAAGGTTTCATCCGTATTACTAAAAGAGCTTAGTATGTCTGATATTAAAGAGCTACAAGCTTTAGCAAGCGGTGGAATGAACCTAGAAGAAAAGAAAAAGGCACGGAGTATTATTCTCGATAAACTATCTGCTGAGCAATATGATGAGTTGATTCAGGTAGCTAAGAAGTATGGGATGAGTCAAGGAAAGACTTATGATGAGGTTGTTAAGGAAAAATAAGTCACAAAGATATACGTTATAAACTCTAGGAGGTAGGCGATATGAAAGTTCGTAAGGCTATCATTCCAGCGGCTGGACTTGGAACAAGATTTCTACCAGCGACTAAGGCGATGCCAAAAGAAATGCTGCCAATCGTCGATAAGCCAACTATTCAATACATTGTAGAAGAAGCAATAGAGTCAGGAATCGAAGATATCATTATTGTTACTGGTAAGGGAAAAAGAGCGATTGAAGATCATTTCGATAACTCATTCGAATTGGAGCAAAGCTTATTTGAAAAAGGGAAGTTTGAGTTGTTAAGTGAAGTGCAAAAGTCTTCCAAAATGGTAGATATACATTATATTCGTCAAAAGGAAGCAAAAGGGCTAGGTCATGCCATTTGGTGTGCCCGTAAATTCATAGGTGATGAGCCTTTTGCTGTTTTACTCGGCGATGATATCGTACAAGCAGATAAGCCTTGTTTAAAACAGATGATTGAGCAGTATGATCGTTATAAATCATCGATTATAGGTGTACAGAGCATCTCTGAGAATGATGTATCTAGATATGGGATTGTAGACGGGAAAGAAATTCACGATCGACTTTATAGTGTGAATAACCTAGTAGAGAAGCCTAAGAAGGAAGAGGCCCCTTCTAATATAGCAATAATGGGACGTTATATTCTTAGTCCAAAGATCTTTGGAATACTACATAATCAACAACCTGGGGCCGGTGGCGAGATTCAATTAACAGATGCCATTGCCGAGTTGAATCGAGTAGAAGCTGTGTATGCTTATGATTTTGAAGGTGTTAGATATGATGTCGGTGAGAAGCTGGGGTTTATCAAGACTCAACTGGAATTTGCTTTGCAACGTGAGGACTTAAAAGACGATTTATTTAAATACTTACAGATGGTTATTGATCAACAAAAACAGAAAGTTAACTAATCATTTGATATACAACAGTGGAGGTACATAAATGTATATTCATTTAAAACGCTATGTTGACTTTATTATAGCTTTTGTATCAGTAATAATAATATGGCCTTTATTGGTTCTCATTGCTATATGCATTCAGTTAGACTCTAGAGGGCCGGTTTTTTTTAAACAAAAGAGAATAGGGATCAACAAGTCACACTTTTACATATTAAAATTCAGAACTATGAGAACTGATACGCCTAAGGATACGCCAACGCATTTACTTATGAATCCTGATATAGCAATTACTAGAGTAGGTAAACTTCTTAGAAAAACAAGTCTTGATGAGCTTCCACAAATTTTTAATATACTTAGGGGTGAAATGAGTATTGTTGGTCCTCGTCCAGCGTTATGGAATCAATATGATCTTATTGTAGAACGTGATCTGTATCGGGCTAATGATGTTTATCCAGGATTAACAGGATGGGCTCAGGTTAATGGAAGAGATGAACTTCCAGTAAGCGTTAAAGCGAAATATGATGGAGAATATGTAGAGCAAATCAGCCTATCTTTTGATATCAAGGTTTTTATCAAAACAATAATAAGCGTTATTAGGAGCGAAGGAGTAAGAGAAGGGATGTCTCAATCGTCTAATAAGGGAATATAGCTTTTTTTGAAAGGGTGGAAAGATTGCTTTATATAACTGGAATAACAGGTCATTCAGGAAATTGGTTTCTGGAAAAGTTAGAGAGTGAAAAATATAATGGGAAAATACGTTGTATAGTAAGAAAAAATAGCGTTGTAGAAAGATTGAAGAATTCCAGTCTTGATATTGAAATTGTATATTGTGATCTTAATGACATCGAGCAACTTAGAAAATCAATGTTAAATGTGACTACGGTAGTTCATATAGCATCCATTTTTCATTCTGAGCGAGTCGTGAGCGCAGCTTTAGAAAATAATGTAGAATGGCTGATATTAGTACATACAACTGGGAGATATTCTAGTTATAAGAGCGCGTCAGAAGAATATATCAGAATTGAAGATTCTATTATGAAGAAGCGTGAAAAAATTGGAATTACTATATTACGACCAACAATGATTTATGGATCTTCAAATGACAGAAATATGTATAAACTAATAGGTTATCTAAGTAAATTCAAATTTTTCCCTATGTTCGGTAAGGGAGAAAATTTAATGCAGCCTGTTCACGCTAAAGATTTAGGCTATGCATATTTCGATGTGTTAGTGAATCGTTCTAAGACATTTAATAAGGAGTATAGTTTATCAGGAAAAGATTCATTAAAATATATCAATCTAATTCGATGTGTTTCTCATGTTATAAATAAAAAAAACATTATTGTGAAAATACCTCTATCGATTTCTATTGTTGCAGCAAGAGTTTATAATAAATTATTTAAAAATGCAGTTATTTCTGTCGAACAAGTTCTGAGAATGCAAGAGGATAAAGCTTTTGATCATGAAGCTGCCTTGAGAGATTTTAACTATACACCAATATCTTTTGAGGAAGGGATAAAGGGGGAAGTGGAAGAGTTTAAACGTAGCAGTAAAAAGAGGGAAATAATATGAAATTGCTAATAGTTTGCCAATACTTTCATCCGGAACAATTTAGAGTAAGTGATATTTGCTTTGAGTTAGTAAAGGAAGGACATCAAGTTACTGTACTGACGGGACTTCCGAACTATCCTCAGGGAATAGTAGATAATAAATATAGATTTTTAAGAAACCGTAGAGAACGAATAAATGGTGTAAAGGTTATACGTTCATGGCTTATTGGTAGAGGTACTGGAACAATACGATTAGCTTTAAATTATGTTAGTTTTGCTCTGAGTGCCACTGTTAAAGCATTGTTTCTTGAAAAGAAACAAGATGCGATAATTGTATACCAACTTTCCCCAGTAACAATGGCATTACCTGCAATCTTACTTAAAAAAATAACAAAGAAACCATTAATCATATATTGTCATGATCTTTGGCCTGAAAGTGTTGCATCGGCAGGGATCTCAGAAAATAGTAAAGTTTATACTTTGTTACTAAAGCTAAGTAAATGGATATATACAAATGCAGATGAGATATTCACAAGCTCAAGGCTCTTTCACGAGTATTTTCAAAATACGTTGTTTATTAATAAAAAAATCACACACCTACCTGTATACGCGGAGGCACTATTTGAAGATATAGAACCACTATTGAAAAAAGAGCATTTTATTGATCTATTATTTGCAGGAAATATTGGTGAAATGCAGAGTGTTGAAACGATTATTTATGCAGCAAATGAATTGAAAGAACTCGAAAATATCAGATTTCATATAGTAGGTGATGGTTCATCTCGTCAGAAGTGTGAACAACTAGCTAAACAATTAGGAATAAAAAATGTTATATTTTATGGTCAACATACAATAGACAAGATGCCTCAATTTTATAAGTTGGCAGATGCTTTTTTAATTACTTTAAAAGCAAATAAGGTAATTTCCTATACACTTCCGAACAAAGTACAATCCTATATGGCTGCAGGTAGACCAATCATAGGTGCTATAGATGGTGAAACTCAAATTGTACTAAACGAAGCTAATTGTGGTTATTGTTCTTCAGCTGAGGACTACCTTAAATTAGCTGAAAATATTAAGAAGTTTGCTGATTCTTCTAAAGAAGATCATGTTATGCTCGCCAATAATGCAAAGCAATATTATAAAGATAACTTTTCAAAAGAAATTTATATGAACCGATTAAATCGTTTATTAAATCGATTATTAGAAAAGAGGATGTAAATGATGTTTACAGAAAAGACTCTATTAATTACAGGAGGTACTGGATCATTTGGTAACGCAGTATTAAAAAGATTTCTTGATACTGATATACGTGAAATCCGAATTTTTTCTCGAGATGAAAAGAAGCAGGATGATATGAGAAAGCTTTATAAAAATAATAAATTAAAATTTTATATTGGGGATGTAAGAGATCTGGCTAGTGTGAAAAATGCAATGCATGATGTGGATTTTGTATTTCATGCAGCAGCATTAAAACAAGTCCCTTCGTGTGAATTTTTCCCATTAGAAGCGGTGAAGACAAATGTATTAGGAACGGAGAATGTTCTAAATGCCTCTATTGAAGCTGGAGTGCAAAAAGTAATCTGCCTTTCCACAGATAAAGCTGCTTATCCAATAAATGCAATGGGCATATCTAAGGCGATGATGGAGAAGGTGTATATTGCTAAATCTAAGACAGTTTCACCAACAAAGACTCTTATTAGTGGGTCAAGGTATGGGAATGTTATGGCATCCCGTGGATCTGTGATACCTTTGTTTATTGAACAGATAAAAAGCGGCCAAGCTCTTACGATAACGGATCCTAATATGACAAGGTTCCTTATGAGTCTTGAAGAAGCAGTAGAACTTGTCATATTTGCATTTAATAATGCACAAGCAGGAGATATTATGGTGCAGAAAGCTCCAGCATCAACAATCGGTGATCTTGCACAGGCTGTTAGAGAGTTATTTCAAGCAGATAATGAAATTGTAATAATTGGTACTCGACACGGAGAGAAATTATATGAAACATTACTTACAAAAGAAGAGCATATAGTTTCCGAAGATTTCGGGAATTTCTATAGAGTGCCTGCTGACCAAAGAGATCTGAATTATGACAAGTATTTTATTGAAGGTGATGAACAGTTAGCTTCAGAAGATGAATATAACTCACATAATACTCAAAGACTCAATATTGAACAAATAAAAGAAAAACTTTTAGCACTCGAATATGTTCAAGAAGAGTTGAAAGGCTGGAATAGATAATGAAGATACTTGTTACAGGTTCCAGCGGTTTTGTAGGTAAAAATTTAATCTATGAACTTAAAAATAAGGGTTACTCAGATATATTAGAAGTCAGTAGATTAACAGATAAAGCATTATTAAACGAGTACACAAAAGAATGTGAGTTTGTATTCCATCTTGCCGGAGTGAACAGACCCCATGATGAGAAAGAATTCATGGAAGGGAATTTCAACTTTACATCGGAGCTTGTAGAATTACTAAAGAAGCATAGTAACAAGGCACCTATACTTATTACATCCTCTATCCAAGCTGAAAAAAGTAATCTTTATGGCGTGAGCAAGAAAGCAGGAGAGGATTTATTGTTCCAATATAGCGAAGAAACAGGAGTAAGATCTATCGTTTA
Source organism: Paenibacillus sp. MCAF9 (assembly GCF_052114265.1). Lineage (NCBI taxonomy): Bacteria > Bacillati > Bacillota > Bacilli > Caryophanales > Paenibacillaceae > Paenibacillus > Paenibacillus sp. MCAF9. The sequence goes on along the minus strand of NZ_JBFREL010000010.1, from coordinate 68,473 downwards.
TAGACTGCCCAACTTATTTGGAAAATGGAGTAGACCAAACTATAACTCAGTAGTGGCGACATTCTGTTATAACATTGCAAGAAATTTGAGTGTTCAAATTAATGATTCTGAATCAGTTATTACATTGAGTTATATAGATGATGTAGTAGCTGAGTTTATTAGAGCTATGGAAGGTAATGAAAATAAAAACGGTGTGTTTAGTTCAGTTCCGGTCACATATAGTCTAACAGTAGGCGAGTTAGCACATAAACTTTATTCATTTAAAAATAATAGGGAAACATTGATTATGCCTTCGTTAGAGAGCCAGCTAGATAAAGCTCTATATGGTACATATTTATCTTATCTAGAAGAAGATAATTTCTCTTACAAACTAAAGAAAAACGTTGATAAAAGAGGTTGGCTGGCCGAGTTTATTAAGTCAGATAGCATGGGACAAATATTTATATCAAAAACTAAACCAGGTATTACGAGAGGCAATCACTGGCACCATACTAAGGTGGAGAAGTTTCTTGTTATTCAAGGTGAAGCAATTATTAAGTTTAGGAAGATTGATACTGATGAGATATTGCATTATAAAGTGAATGGGGAAATTCCAGAAGTCGTAGATATTCCGGTTGGATATACTCATTCTATTACAAATACCGGTGATGAAGAAGTGATTACTCTTTTTTGGGCATGTGAGATATTTAATCCTGATAAACCCGATACTTATTTTGTGGAGGTATAGAGAATATGAGTAAATTAAAGGTGATGACTGTTGTTGGAACAAGGCCAGAAATAATCCGATTATCAGAAGTAATTAAAGCAAATGATAAATATTTCAATCATATATTAGTACATACAGGCCAGAATTGGGATTATACTCTTAATGAAGTGTTCTTTAATGAATTAGAACTTCGAGAACCGGATCATTATTTAAATGCAGTAGGTGATCATCTTGGTGAGACTATGGGAAACATTATTGCCAAGTCATTTGAAGTATTATCAAAAGAAAAACCAGATGCTTTATTAATATTAGGAGATACTAACTCTGCGTTATGTGCGATTTCTGCTAAGAGGTTAAAGATACCGATCTTCCATATGGAAGCCGGCAATAGATGTTTTGATCAAAATGTTCCGGAAGAGATTAACAGGAAAATTGTGGATCATATATCTGATATAAACCTACCATACACTGAGCATAGTAGAAGATATCTGCTTTCCGAAGGGATAAGAAAAGAGCATATTTTTGTTACAGGCTCTCCAATGACGGAAGTGCTCCGTAAGAATCTAGAAAAGATACAATTTAGCAAAGTGCTTCAGGAACTTGATCTTAAAGAAGAAAAATATATATTAGTTTCAGCTCATAGAGAAGAGAATATAGACAATGAAGAGAATTTCACTTCACTTATGAAGGCTCTTAATAATATTGCTGTTAGTTATCAAATTCCTATAATATACTCTACTCACCCTAGGAGCTGGAAAAAAATTGAGGAGAGACACTTTGAATTTCATCCTTTAGTTAGGCAATTAAAGCCTTTTGGTTTCTTTGATTATAATAAATTGCAATTAAATTCATTCTGTACTTTGTCGGACAGTGGTACGTTATCTGAAGAGTCAGCCATCCTCGGATTTCCTGGCGTATTAATCAGAACATCTACTGAGCGTCCAGAGGTATTAGATAAAGGTAGCGTTGTAATTGGAGGAGTTACGGAGAATGAAATCGAACAAGCGGTAGCTCTAAGTAGAGCAATGTGGGACAATCAGGAAAAAATGCTCATGGCTCATGATTATGTAGATGATAACGTTTCAGCAAAAGTAGTTAAGATTATTCAGAGCTTTACAAAGATAGTGGATAAAGTAGTGTGGAGAAAAGAATAGACTTTTGGATAATCTAATGAATATATAGGAGGCATTATGAAAATAGCACTTATTTGTCCTTCAAACACGCTACATATGCCTTATGTGGAAAATTACGAAAAATTGCTAAGAAAAAAAAATGTTAGTTATACAATAATAAACTGGGATAGGTTTCAGATAGAAGAGGTCAACGAAAATTTCAAATATAGAGATGAAAAAATAGGTCACCAAAGGAATTACTATGATTATTATAAATATAAAAAATTTGTTGAAAAAAAAATGAAAGAAAATTCATTCGATAAAGTAATTATCTTTGGATTGCAACTTTGTTATTTTCTTAAAAGTATATTAATACAGAAATATAAAAATAAATATATTGTAGATATTAGAGACTATAATAAAATTATTAATATATTTAATGTAAAAAATCTAATTGATAATTCCGATTTTACAGTGATTTCTTCCTCTGGGTATAAACGATGGCTTCCAATTAGTGAGAAGTATGTGGTAAACCATAATACACAGGTGAGCAAGTTAAATGAATTGAAAGTAATAAAACCTATATTTAATAGAGAATTAATAAATATATCATATATAGGTGCTATAAGAGATTATAGTATGAATATTTCTCTTATTAGATCAATGAAACACAACAAAACTGTAAATTTGTATTACCATGGTGAAGGCATAATTAATGATGATTTAAAAAAATATATACTAAAGAATGAAATAAAAAATACATATCTTACTGGTAGATATTATAAAGAAAATGAAGAGGAGCTATATCTTAACAGTGACTTAGTAAATGTACTTGTAAGTAATAACGGTATAAATAATAAGACGCTCCTTCCAAATCGTCTATATAATTCTGCTCAATATAAAAAACAAGTCATTACATTAGATGGAACATATTTAGCAGAACAAGTTAAAAGATATAATTTGGGGTTAGTTGTTAGATCTTTTAATAGAATTGAGGATGAAATAAATAAATATATAAAAGAATATAGCGATGATGTGTACTGTGAAGGTAGAAAACTCTTTTTTGAACAGGTAATATTCGAAAATGAATATTTTAATGCAAAAGTAATCGATTTTATTTAACATAGTAAATACATTAGTGTTTTTTTGGAAAGGAGTGTAATTATGAAAATACTATATATATCTTCATTATGTTCTATTCAAAGATCAAAAGAAATGAATATGTATTTCAAAGAGAAGTTATTAAATATGCAAGCACAAAAGTTTCATAAGTTAATGATACAAGGGATGGTTAATAATGGATGTAAAATAGAGCACTTAACAACTTGCTCTCATTTATCAAGATTCATTAATAAAAGATATATAAAAAGTAGTGTCAATAATTGTGGCGGAATAAAATTTTATAACCTCCCTGTGTTATCGATACCGCTAGTTCAATTCATTTTTGCAAGTTTCTCAACTTTTCTATTCGTATTTTATTGGATCATTAAGAATATATCAAAGGAAAAGATAATTATATTTGATATTATTGAAGTCTTTCACACATTTGGTGGTTTAATAGCTGCTAAAATACTCAAAGTAAAAACAGTAGCGATTGTAACAGATTTACCTGGAAATCTTGTTGGAGCAAACAGTAGTGATAAACCAATTAAAAACTTAGTCATTAATGTTTACAAGTTATTTGCAAATAAAATTACGAATATGCATAGTGTGTATATTGTAATAACAAAGCAAATGAATGAGGTTGTTAATAAACGGAATAGGCCTAACGTTATAATAGAGGGTATTGTTGACAAGAAAATGAATTATGAAGATAACACAGTAGAATTTAAGTATGAAAAGAAAGTAATCTTATTCGCAGGAATGTTAGAAGAAATACATGGTATAAAAATGCTGGTTGAAGCTTTTAATAAAACATTAAATGTCGATTACGAACTTCATATATATGGAAAAGGAAGTGCTGAGGAATTTATTATTAGTATGGCAGAAGTTGATAAAAGAATAAAATACTTTGGACTAGTGTCAAATGAAGTAGTAGTGAAAGAAGAAATAAAGGCAACGTTACTCATTAATCCTAGGTTAACGAATCAATATTTCACACAATATTCATTTCCATCTAAAAACATGGAATATATGGCATCAGGTACACCATTACTAACTACAGCTCTTCCTGGTATGCCAGAAGAGTATTATAGTTATGTTTATATCATTAATAATGAAACTGTGGAAGGTTTGAGAGGGGCTATAGAATCAATATTATCAAAACCACAAGACGAATTACATCAAGTGGGTCTTAATGCAAAAAAATTTGTTCTAAGTAATAAAGATTACGATATTCAAAGTAAAAAAATTATACAATTAATAAAATAATAGGAAATATGACGTTCATATTAACTATTTTATTAATATTAGGATAAATAAAGAGATAATTGTTTTGTAAAGGAGTTTAATGTGAATCACTCACTAGAGACTACATTGAAAAATGTGAATATTAAAACTATAAATTATTTAATTGTTTTTTTTGTATTATACTTGTCCTCTTCATTTTATGCATTATCAATTCCAGGGTTTATTAATATTATATTAATGGCACTAATCTGTATTTTATCTATTTTTGTCAACTTTAAAGACATTATCATTAAGGTCAATTCATTATTTTTTTTCATTTTCATAGTAACAAATAGTGCAATAACTTACTGGATTAATGACGAGGATGTTTATAATTATGCAATTTTTTTGATATTTTTTCTAGCTGCATACTTAATATATTTAACAGTAAGTATGAAGGAATTCATTCTCATATATAGCGATATAATGTATTTTTTATGTACATTTTCAATTTTTACATTTATCATTTTGTTTGTTGCACCTTCTATATTTAATTTTTTTCCAGAAGTCCATAATTCCGCAAACTTAAAAGTTAGCAATGTTTTCTTTTCAGTTGTACATAAATCAGATTACTTTAATAGTAATTTCGGAATGTTTTGGGAGCCTGGAGCATTTCAGACTTTTATTAATTTGGCGCTATTTATTGAGTTATTTGTACATAAAGAGACTAGAGTTAATCGTATGATCATTTATCTAATAACGGTGTTCACTACTTTTTCTACAACAGGTTATATTGGAGCTTTTTTGTTAATAGTGCTCTTTCTTTTAAGAAAAAAATCAAATATTAAAGAAGAACTTAAAAAACGTAGGAAAATAATAGTACTTATTATTATTTTAGTAGTTATAATTATTTTGGTATTCGGCATACTACCAGATCATATAAAATTCAAAGTGTTCGGCAAGTTGGAAATTTTGATTAAACCACAGAGTGAAACAGTAAATGCTGACTATTCTTCAACCATTGTGAGACTAAAGTCAATAAACTATCCGCTTGAGGCATTCATTAAAAACCCGATGTTTGGAGTGGGATTTGATAAATTATATAAATCAGCAATAGATAATGCTTATTTTATGGTGACTTCTACCCCAGTGAATTGGTTCGCGTTATTCGGTATATTTGCCGGAGCAACATTTAATATTTGCTTATTTAAATGGACCAATTTAGTAAGAGGAGGAATTCTTTTTAAAATTTGCTTATGTGCTTTTTTATTAATAATTATTGCAAGTGAAAATTATAATAGAAATGCATTCTTTTTATTGTTTCTATTTTATAGTTTCGATATTAAGTTACCCAATAATACACTTAATAAACCAGTGGTAAACATATAGTTCTGACAGTTGGACAAGAATGCTTTCAATATAATTATTACATTGAGGGAGTTAAATAATTGAAGAATATATTACTAGTGCATCATTGGGGTTCAATTGGAGGAGCTGGTATAAGCTTATTACATATTGTTAGAGCAATTGATAAAAGCCGATTTAAAATCACTGTCTTATGTCCGGATTTTCCGAATAGTGAGATGATAAGGTTATTAGAAAAAGAAAAATGTGAAGTAATAGTTTCTCGGACATCTCCTAAAATATTTGCTCACTATAATGGAGGAATACCTAATGCAATTTCACTAAGTACAATTAGAAATGGAATTGAAATTTTAAATGATATCAAACGAATTAATAAATATATTAAAGACATTGATCCTGATATAGTTGCGGTAAATTCCATGACATTGTTTTGGATTGGTAGATTAGCTAAAAAAATGAATAAGAAGACTGTATGTTTTCATAGAGAAACATACCAAAAGGGATTGTTCGGAACTAGATCGAAAATTATAAAATATGGATTATCCAAGTGGTTTGATAAAATTGCATTTATATCTTGGAACGATTTCTATGAAACAGGAAGTACACAGGCAAGTAAGAAGGTTATTTATGATAGAGTAGATGTATCTTCCTTTAATAATAAATATGAAAAGAAAAATGCGAAAGAATTATTAGGCCTAGATCAAAATAAGAAGTATGTTCTTTATTTAGGTGGCTTGTCGGCACTTAAAGGTTCAGATGTAATTATGGAGGCTATGGTGTATGTAGATGATTTAGATGTTAGTTTAATTTTTCTTGAAAATATTAAATATATTGAAAAGTTGTCTTTTAAGGACAGTCATAGAATTCAAGATAAGATAAAGTACATTTTTCAAATGGGGATTAAAATTAAGACATTAAACATATATTCTAAAAATAATTTAGAGAATAAAATTCTATTTATGAACAAAACAGCATCGCCTGAATTGTATTATCAAGCATGTGATCTAGTAGTATTTCCTTCAACAAAGGCTCATCAATCGAGACCAATATATGAGGCAGGTATAGCTAAAATTCCTATTTTAATTACAGATTTTCATCAAACAAAAGAATTTGCTGACAATGAAATAACTGCTATTACATTTGAAAATAAGAATAGTAATGAATTAGCGAAAAAAATAGTTGGAATTACTTCTGGTGAAATAGACGTTAATACAATAGTTGATAATAATTATCAAAAATCAATGCAAAACCATGATTTAAATACATTGAGAGTTGAGTTAAATGATTTTTTTGAAATTGAATAAATGAGTTTTGGTAACTTAATATATTAAGGCGGAGAATAATCATGAAGAAAGCGGTTTTAGTAAGTTTTTTTAAAAGCAATAATTTGGGTGACTTGGCATTAAGTAGCGCCATTGAGCACCTAATAAGTGATAAGGGTTATAATATTATAAAGTATGATTTTCCATCGATGACGCGAATACAAGATAATACGATAAAGACTCCTGTATATGTACAAGAGAGTAACCCAGCAGGGAAGAAATCTATCTTAAGAACTATGCTTCGTAAGATAAGGAAAGCTTTATTTTTTTTATTTGGCGAAGTGAAAATAGTGAGATTATGGTATTATTTTGAAAACTTATTGAACTTTGAAAAAAGAAAAGTAATAAATCAAGATATGAAAACTACTGATATATTGGTAATAGGTGGAGGGAATATGGTCATGGATATTATTCCTTCTTGGCCTATAATTTTTAAGTATTATTGTTTGTTAGCAAAAAAGTATAAGAAGGATGTATACATAGTTTATATAGGAGCTGGACCTATAAACTATAAACAAAGTAAAGAAATCTACAGTCAAATGTTTAAACAAGCTAAAAAAATTACAGTAAGAGATCCATTATCTAGAGAGGTCTGTGCCGAGTTAATAAGTAATAGACACATTTTAGAAACTATAGATCCTGTTTTTTCGCTTCCCGTAAATCTTTTGGAATATAGAATATCTAATATCAAAGTGCAGAAAGAGGATTCTAAACTTAAGATTGGTATATGTATTCTTGGAATATCATGTTTTAATACACAACATATTTATGAAAGTTATGTAGAGGGACTTTTGAAATTAATCAAGCGTTTATCATTATTACTATCGGGAAAAGTAGAGTTTATATTGTTTTCTACAGAGACAACTGACTATATAGCTGTGTATGAATTAAAAAATAAGTTAGGATCTGCATTTTTAAAAGATGCAAGTATAATTCATCTAAATCAAGTAGATGAAGTTATAAGCTTGTTTAAAGAGTTGAATTTTTTAATAGGTGGTCGTATGCATTCGTTAATATTTGCACAAATATGTTTATTGCCCTTTATTGGGGTTGTTTGGCAAAGTAAAATCAAAGGATTTGGATATGTTACTAAATCAAATCATAGAATTTACGAGATAGGTAGTCTTAATATGAATATAGACTTAATTTGTGATGAGATAATAGAGAGTTTATCAAATTTAGAGTTGATAAGGGATATGAGTGAAACAAATAAAGTACTTAATAAGAAAGTTCAAGAAGGTAACGTTGTGCAGGCATATATTAACGAGATTAAAGGAATTTTATAAAAAATGAATAGTTATAATAAGTTAGCAAAAAATTCTGCTATATTTGCTATAGGTAATTTTAGTTCAAAGTTTATTTCTTTAATAATGCTCCCATTCTACACCAGTCAGTTATCGCAGTCGGATTATGGACAAATTGATGTTATTATAACAACCATTGCGTTGTTGATGCCAGTTTTTACGGTGAATATAGTAGAGGCCATTATAAGATTTAGTTTAGATAAGAAACACTATAATTATGGAGAAGTATTAACAAATAGTATAGTTATTATAATAATAGGTTTTATTTCATTGATTACTGCCTACCCTCTAATAACAAAGATAAACTTTATTGAGCAATACGGTTATATATTCTATTCTGTATTTCTGCTACAAGCAATACATACTTCAGTAAAACAATTTGCAAGAGCGATTAATTATAATAAAGTGTTTATGGCAAGTGATATAATATTTACATTTGTTTTTGTCGCATTTAATTTATTATTTATTCTTCTTTTGAACCTAGGAGTTCAAGGATATCTAATTTCATTAATTATCGCATATGCTATTGATCTTTTTTTTCTAATAATAAAGACAAACGCAATTAAGTATATTAAATTGAAATATATAGATAAAGGTAAAATGAAACTAATGTTTGTTTATTGTATCCCACTGATACCAAATAATATAATGTGGTGGGTAATGAATATTTCAGATAGGTACACAATAGTATATTATTTAGGGCTAAGTGCTAATGGTCTATATGCAGTAGCAAGTAAACTTCCATCCATAATTGCTAATTTTCATACCATTTTTTTCAATGCTTGGCAAGTATCTGCTATAGAAGAGAATGAAAGTTCTAATAAAAATGATTTCCATTCTAATATTTTCAATCTATTTTTCTTTCTAATGATACTATTTGCATCGTTATATATGATTTTTAATAAGATTGTTATAGATATTCTTGTGTCAGTTGAATTTTCTTCTGTTTGGAAGTATACTCCAATATTAGTTTTAGCAGTTGTATTTTCTAGTTTTTCTGCATTCATTGGTACGAATTACGTTGCTATGAAAAAAACCAAGGGTGCGTTATATACTTCCTTAATTGGTGCGACAGTAAATATATTACTAAATTTTTTATTAATACCTCATTTCGGTTTATATGGCGCAGCTATATCCACAATGGTAAGTTTTGCTATTATGTGGGTAATAAGAGTTATTGATACGAGAAAGTTTGTGAGTATTGCGTACCCAAGATTAAAGATGACATTAGCTTTGACACTAATCGGAATACAATTAATCATAAGCTATTTGAGTATAAGTATTATAGTGAAATCTTTAATTAATTGTATAATATTTGTTGTAATTATTTTTATTAGTCTAGAATACACAAAAAAACCGATTGTAGTATTGTATAGCAAATACCTTAGACGAAAAAGTATTTAAATGGTTATTATATTCTTGTTTAAAAACATTAATCGAAAAACACTTAAACTGAAATCAGTTAGTAATTGAATCACTGAATTTTTTAATTTTGTTGATTGATTCTATTTGTTTGACTTACAACAAACCCTATACACCCCCCAACAAATTTGTTACCATACCATTAAACAAAACAACCGCATAACCACACGATAAAGGCAAAACCATTGAAAAGTGGTGACGCAAAGCTACAGGGGCTTATCTTTGAAAAGACTGCCAGCCAGCTACCGAATATCGTGCCTCCCGCGTGGTTTATGTGGAAACATGGAGGTTATTATTATGTTCATGCGCGCAAACGTTGTACGTGAATGGCATCAGCTCTGTATGGGATTCAATGAATTGCTGTGGGAAGATTGCTTAGATGAGAAAAAGCGCATGGAAATTTATTTGAGGATTGTTTATCACAAAAATAAACTAGCAGCTGTCTCATGAACTAGCACGTGGCGTCGTTAACAGATCTGAAAACGCTATATCCGCAAGCTGACGCCCCGTCACTATGAAGCGTCAGCTTTTTTATTTTAAAATTTAAAAAGGAGATTCATATGCAATCATTGCTTCTTTAGTGGCTCATATGAAACCAAAACAATGAAAAAAACGAACAAAACACTTTTGATTATCGCAGGCGCTCTTGTTGTTATCGGTATTGTCATTTATGGAAGCATGAGTCTCTATTCGAAGTTAAATCAGGTAGATGAACTGAATGGGCGTCTTGAAGAAGCTGCAGATAGCAATGCAGGACAAGAGTCACCGAAGATTACGGAGCAGCCCAATGAACAATCTACTAATCAGACAGATCAGACTTCAGAACCTGATGCTACTCCATCACAAGAGTCTGATCTAGTTCCAACGACGCAGCCAGATGAAGTCCTTAAACCTAGTCCGAGCGCAACTTTGCCGCCAGATGAAGCGTCTAATAATGTAGACAAGGGACAAAAGCCGGATAAGGGATCTTCAAACTCCGAAAATAAGTCCCAAAAGAAAAAAGAGATTGATGCATCGGTTACAGCAAAGCTGGAAAAACTGAAATCTTCGTGTCAAGCAACTAGCAATAGCTTGGTTAAGCAGATTGCTAAAGAGCTCAGCGGGGATGAAGAAGCCACGCTTGCTACTATTCAAAGTAAATACCTGAATAAGGTATTTTCTGCGGAAGCCGATTGTGATGCCAGGTTCAATCAATTAATAAGCAATGCCAAGAGCGAGTATAAAGCAGCCGATCTAGGTGAGCAAAGCTTTCCGGATTGGAGCGCGCAATACGAGAGTGCGAAGGCTGGTGCTAGAGCCAATGCGCTTGCAGTAATTGCAAACTCGCTAAACAAGTAAGCTTTACTATTCTGAGGAGGCTCTATGAAAAAGTCACGTATTCTATCTATTTTTCTGGTTGTAATGATGTTGTCATCTGTACTTGCAACCGCTGCATCCGCAGCAACCGAAACAATTAAGACAAAGACACAGCCCATTAAGCTGCAATTTGATGGACAAGCGCTTAAACTGCCCGATGGACAATATTCATTTATTCATCAAGGAAGTACATACGTACCGATTCGTTATATTTCTTACGCGCTGCTAAAAACAGTAAATTGGGATGGTGCGAAAGCGACGATCTCCGAGCCAACAGAGAAAGAGCTTGCTGCGCTGAAGAAACAATTGCAGAGTGCCGCTACGGGCAGCCAGAAGCCGCAAACGAGCGTTACAATTGCAATACAGCCAGTTAATGCAACTCTTGTGTTTAATGGAAAGACGAAGGCATTGCCGGCTAGTCAATCCCTCTATGCCTATAAAGGCTCGATCTATGTGCCCATTCGTTTCTTGTCAGAATCAGTAGGCACGCAGATTAGCTACGATCCGGCGACGAAAACAGTTAGCGGTGAGTCAGCGGCATATCGAGCTGAGCAAGGTGGCGGCGGAGTAGTCCTTCCAGGCACGGGTGGCGGAACTGGAGGCTCTGGTGGTACAGGCGGCACGGGTAATGCCGGTGGTGGTAGCGTACCAGTTAAACCGACGTACGAGCAAATTACGGCAGAAGCAGAGAACAAGCTTGCTGCGCTGAAAGAGAGCTGCAAGGTAACTCTTATGGATATTGGATTGCAGTATGTAGCGGCAACGGATAAGACGGTTCAAGCTCAGCTTAAAGCTAAAGGACTTCAAGAAGTAGACAATTGCTCTGCAAAATTTGAAGTTATCATGACAGATACGAAAGCTAAGTTGACGGCGAATGGGTATAGCACAGACGTTCTTGCTTCCTACAGAGAAGCGTTTAACAAAGAGCTTGAAGCAGGAAGAGCTATTGCAGAGGGTTTGATGTAGCATTGCTTCTATACGGATATAGTTTTAATTAGCCTAAAAGAACAGAAAAGAGGCAGTAGTGAAGTCTAATTGACTTCTCTACTGCCTCTTTAGTTTGTGTTATTGACCCGTGTAAATGCGGTAGATAAGTGCTGCCGCTTCCGCTTTGGTCGTGGTTTGGTTCGGCTTATAAGTACCGTCTTGGTAGCCTGTTACTAGCTTCTGCTGCTTAAGAAGTGCAACGCCATCTTTTGCCCAGCTGGCAATAGATGAGCTGTCCTTGAAGCCTTTAAGCTGTTCAGTGCTTGCGCTAGTTAGCTTCTTGCTGTTGAAAGTTGTAAGTGCTCTGGATAAGAGTGTAGCAATTTCTTGACGAGTAATTTCTGCTTTTGGTTCAAAGGCAGTTGCCGATTTACCTTGAATTAGGCCTTGTTCGTAAGCCACAGCGATTTCATCGATATACTCGCTATCCTTAGCTACGTCTTTGAATGGGAGGCTTAGGCCGGTCCCATCAAGACCGTAAGAGCGAACGAGCCATGCAGCGAATTGCTCGCGTGTTACTTTTTTGCTTGGACTAAATGTAGTCGTTTGATCAAGTACACCTTTGTTAAGAAGGCTATTTACAGCTGTCGCTGCCCAGTGTGTTGTTGCAATATCCGTGAACGTTTGGCCAGCCTTCATAACTGTGTATTTACTAAAATGTCCACGATTTACGTTAACGGTTTTTGTAATCGGATCATAAAGACCGCCTACGGGCTCCCAAGTTAACGTTTTTTCATTCAACAAGTAAACGGTAAGGTTAGCTAGATCCGCTTCCGAGTATTTAGTCGTATCAATATTGGATACATCAAATGATACTGGAATTGGTTTGTTGAATGCTTCTACCTTCTTGCCATTTACCGATGCATTAAACTCCATAACAGGTATGTTTGCTACTTGCTTGGCTGAAGTTGGAGCAGTTACGGTTAAATTATGCAAGACTTCTGCTGCTAGTGAGATCGTTTGGCCGCTAGCTACGTTTCCGAATGTTTCTGGTTCAACAGTGAAGCCGACGTTGCCCATTGAGAGCTTAAGTCCCGCAAGACCGCTATCCTTCACAGCTTGGTAAATCTCAGAAGGCAGCTCAGCAGCGAGTTTAGTGACGTTCTCGCTTTGTTTTGGAATATTAATGGTTACAACTGGATTGATGCTCGTTGCTTTGTCTGCTCCGACTGCGCCTGTAAGGTCTCTCATCGTTTCATCCAAAGCTTTTTTCGTTGTTTCTAGCTGTTGTTCGATTTTCTTCGCGTCAAGCGATGTCGTAAGCGCATTGCCATGTACTTTGACATCCTTGTTATCCAGAGTGACGGTTGCAGCTTTTTCTACTGCTTTTTTACTAAGTGAAACAAGTGAATCTTTAAGTGCATCGATCTGTGCTGCATCTATGTTACCTAGGTTTTTTAGAACAGAAGCAGTGTCCTTGATGATAGCTTTAGCTAGTTCGATCGCTTTCGGACCATTCTCAACTTGTTCAAAAGCATATTTTGTATTGTTAACCATCTCTGTAATAGTTGCCGCTACTTTAGCTTTCTCACTAGCTGTTTGCATAGATTCAAGCAGTTTAGATGCCGAAGCAAGCGTTGCTGATACATTCTGAACAGACTTTTCAGCTTCTTTGCTATCCTTGACATCCTTTACTGAGTTAACAAGAGCGTTAATGAGATCCGCTGCTTTGTCAGCTTTGTCTTTATCGGACTTGCTGTTCTCTAGCAGATCTTGTAAACCTTTATCTACATTTACTGGTGTTGGAGACGGTGTTGGGATAACTCCTGGTCCAGTTCCCGGTCCAGGTCCCGTGTCTGGAGTTGGTGTTGGTTTCGTTTCCGGTTCTGTAACTTCTTCACCAACAGTGCTAACTTTAATTTTTTTATTTAAGGTGAAGGTTCTGCCTTCTAGTGTAACGGATGCGGTTACCGTATATTCGCCGTCCTCTTCAATATAAATCCATTCAGGAAGGTTTCTAGAATCTGAGTTGTCAAAAATAACTATTCCTCTGCTATTTTTAACAACAATTTTTGATTTCTCTGGTAAAATATCCTTTGAACCTAAGCTCGAGCCATTATTAAATATAATGAATTCAGGAATACTGTACCGTTGAATCTCATCATCTTTATCATTAACCAATCCTATTTTTAGAAATCTTTGGTTGTCGGTGACCGTTAACTTACCTGTACTGTCTAGCCCGAATATATCAATTCCTTTAAGAGTAGATGTTGTAATTTCCGTTTTGGAACCAGCTTTCAGCTCTTCCTTTTTAAGATGCACTTCATATTGATATTGCTTTGAGCCGTCAAAGCCGTTTATAGTGATATTGACGTTGCCGGGTGTCAAATTAATTGTGTTATTGTTAATGCTGGAGTATGCATAGCTTCTCAGCTTGCTTTGTTTTTCTGTAATATAGTCAACATATTCAATGGTAGCATCTCCAAGGACTTTTACTTGAGCAAGCGTGCTTGAGTCGTATGGAACGTCAAGAGTATTCACATCTTGATCAAACACAACATTTTCTAAATAAATGATGTTGCCTTCGTAGGTTCTTGCTACTACGTTATAAGTACTCTTTGTTGCATAGAAACGGTTCTGTCCTTCCTGGTTATTGTCGATAACAGAAGGAATATATGAGACACCAGGAATTTCCTTACGTGCGATGATCACTTCGTCCATTTGCTTAGTTAGATTTACAGTAGATACCTGTTGCATAGGAATCCTTGCATCAAGTACAACATTAAAGTCTTTGCCTGGTTCGGTCTTCACGGAGCCGAGCATATAATAACCAAATGGTGAGCCACTATTGTTGCTATGCATGTTCACTCGGCGGACAAAATCCAAGCTTACAACAGACGGAGCGGAAACGATCATATAGCTGACTGTTTCATTTTCAAATAGATAATCCTGTTGCTGGTAAACGCTGTCGCCAGTCTGAATACTTGCAAATACGTGAGCGTTCTTCATAGGTACTCCACCAGCTACATTAATCTTGTCGCTTGTTTCAGGCTTATCTAGCCCAGAAACACGTATGATTGCTTGATTTTTAGGATCTATGGCCATTAGATCAACTGTTTTATCTAAATAACCAGTCTTGCTAAACGTTAGTTCATTATGTGAACCTAAATAAAGGTTTGATAAGACTATGAGACCATTGGGATCTGACTTACTTGAATGCTCTTCACCATATAGAAACAGTGAAACACCTTCAACAGGTGTGCCGACCTCGCCTGATTTGTGTTCGCGTACAGTAAAGGACAACTTTTCTACTTCTTGAGTTGTGATATAAGGCTTGTTGACCATATCCACAAGTTCGCCGTTCTGGTCGCGAATTTCCACACTAAACTCGTGCTTTGGCATTACAGTAATCGTATTGCTGCTAAGCTCATTCCATGTTGATTGATTATTTCTTTGCATAATTTTTATCGAATAGGTTCCTGTTTCTGTTGGAAGAAACTCGGTGTTATAGAGTCTAGTTAGTTTTCCGCCTTGCAGTTCGTGAGACCAATTCAGATAATTATATTCAAGATATGTTTTATCATCTTTGTAGATTATTGTCTTGATTTCACTGTTTGGGTCAACGATATGACCATTCTCGTCCTTTAAGTGTGCAATGAGTTTGAAGGTTTCACCTAGAATAAGATCAGTACGATCTTCTAAAACTCCTCTCTTTTCTATGCCAGCATTTACTTTTGCGGCAATGCTTTTACCGGATTTGAACGAATAAATATTATCCGTTGGTGTAAAGTAGGAATCAAGAATAACCTCGTCATTATTACTGTTAATCCCAGCGTTTAGCTTGTAAATTTGTTTATTCTTCTCTACATATAGCTGATTGTTGCTCGCTAAATTAAAGGTTTTCTCTTGATAATTGTATTTGTTGTTTAAATAGGCAATTCGAAGAGAAACTTTGTCATCAGCGGTTTTATGCTCAGCCGCGATACTAATTGCAGAGAAAGCTTCTTTTTGCAGTTGATCTGAAAACGTATGAGTAGCTTGATCTGTGTCTAAAACATTATTTACAACTGCTTTATCACCGTTAGGAAGATTAAGGACAGCAATAAATTGATAGGCTTTTCCCTTGGCTACATATAGTGAATCTATATTAGAGAGAGATTGTGAGTAATATCGATTAAGTTGTTTGAACCCGCTATTATTCATGAGGCTCAACGTTTCTATTGCTACCGGCTGATTGTCCCAGCTATAAGCAAAAGATTGTTTGCTGTAATCAGCAGCATTGAGGATGATTATTTTGCGTTGCTCCACTGAAGCAGTAATGAGCTCGTCGCTGCTTAAGCTGTACAAATAAGCATCATTATTGGAATTGGACTGGACGTTGGCCTGGAAATTTCCGAATTTTCCATTTGTTAAATAAACGGAAACGCCTTGAACTTGAAACTGTGCTATATTACCACCTTGGCTATCATTAAATGATCCATACACGTAGTTTTCTTGAAGAAGCTTACTGTTCTTATCCAAGAAACGAAGCTCGGCTACTTTGTAGTTCGGATAGCGATTATCTAGAACGTCTTGAAGATAGACGGTACCAACTGTGTAGGTATCTTTATTTTGATCGACCTGTAAGAAGAGTACCGGGTTGAAATAATTTGGTTGGATAATAGAGGATCCGATTAAAGGGAACTGCCCCTCAGCGTTCGTTGTATGGGTAGCATGGTTAAGGACGCTAACTTGCTTCCCGGCAACCGGCTTACCATATTCATCAAGCAGCGTTACCATAACTTTATCGTCATCCGAACGAATGGTGTCATTGATGGCAATAGTGGATTTGGTATCGCCTTTTGGCGTGCGCTCAATCTTGAAGCTGTAGCTAGAAGGTAAAATGTTTACGGTTTGCTCCCATGCAAGAGGCTTTACATCACTGTGGAAAGCGGCTTTTAGTGTATAGGATGCGCCAGGCTTCAGACTGGAAAATTCCAGTCCAGAGAAGGGGATGGAATACGTCGAACCAGAAACCGTAACCTCATTCTCCTGGATTTGTTTTGTGATAGCACTACCGACTTTTTTATCCTCGGCATCGATCAACGTAAACTCGATGGATTTTCCACCCATCATTGCTTCGAAATCTTCTTTCTCAACATCGATTGTACTATTTAGTACGACATTTTTGGTGCCGTCCAGCTGTGTAGTCGTCGAGATGATTTCTACAGAGCTTGCTGCCATAACGGTAAAAGCATTACCTAAAGCAAGCAGCATTGTCAGCAGCAGCAGAAAGCCGCTTTTGAACATCTTGTTTTGCATGTTTTTTGTCTCCCCTTACAAGAATTTGTTGTAAAATGTAAAAAAATGACTCATTTCACTAGCAAAGCCACTACCATAGTACTAAAATTTGCATTACACTAGCATTACAGACTAACCTAAAATCATACAGTAGTGGTAATGTAGGGGGACTATGGACATATTTAATTTGTTCTACCAATTCAATCAGTGCATTTCTGATCCTGATGCTGAAGTTGTAGTACTCTTACACGGTCTAGGTCTAAATGCTCGTGTGTGGGAGCCGCTGGCTGCGGTGCTAACTGAACGGTATCATGTTGTGCGGTATGATTTGCGCGGGCATGGGGAGCGATCGCATGACGGTTCTCCGTTAACATGGGAGCTGCTTTGCAATGATCTTGATGGCATTTTCCACTTATATAGCATAACGGAAGCACATTTGGTCGGTCATGGACTTGGCGGTAATCTTGCTGCAAGGTATGGAATGAGCCGCCCGGAGCGAGTGAAGTCGTTTGTTCTTATTTCGACGATTGGGTTTTATCCTCCGGAGGCAATGGAGCGTTCGGTTGAGCTGCGCCGGAGCTATGCTGAGAACGGTGTGGCAGCTGCACTGGCGGAACAGATGGCTAGTTTAGTAACCTGTCTGCCTCAGGATAGGGAAGAGACAAGATGGGTAAAAGAGGCGTACTTGCAGTGCGACATGGATGTGTACTTTAAATTAATTGAGCTCTTTGCAGCCGAGAATCCTTTGGATGACTTATCCGCAATTAATAAGCCTTGCCTCGTTATGGCGGGGGACAAAGATACGATTTATCCATCCTATATGTCGAAGATTACGGCGCAGTTTATTCCGCATGCGTTCTCGGTAACGGTGCCTGATGCAGCTAGCTTGGTGTTTATAGATAATCAGACCTATGCCGCTCAGAAGATGTTAGATTTCCTCTCCAACCCTTTAAGTGGCACGGAGAGCAATCATGTCGGTGATCCGCTGCTTGGGTTAATGAGGATCGATGCCATTAAAATGTTTGGCGATTCCTATAAGAGTACTCCAAGCAAGGAAATGATGCTCGAGGTCAAGCTAATTGGGGCGTTTCGTGTATTTATTAATGGCCAGGAAATACCGAGTGGCTGGCAGCAGCGTAATGCGAAGAGATTGCTTGTTTATTTAATGTTTTACCCGAATCCGACCCGAGAACAGTTATGCGATGCGTTATGGCCACTTGCAGAGATTAGCAAAGCAAGTAATTTGCTGCGAGTTAGTCTTTCTCATTTAAAGGGATTGTTCGATACGGCGGGGACGAATCCGATTGTTGCTAATCGCAGCCATGTTAAGCTGAACGCGGTTGTCGTGTGTGACTTGCTGAAATGGATTCAGTCGCTTGAAGAGGCTCATATGGAGAAAAGAGCATTAAGGAAATTTATTCTTATTAAAGAATTGCTTGTCTATCCTGTAGAAGAAATGCTCGCAGGCTTGTACGATAATTGGGCGGTTCAGGAACGAAGCAGGCTGGAATACATGCTGCTGGGACTTGTTGAATCACTCGCGGATAGCTATAAAAAAGATGGCGATTTTGCAGCGGCTAGTCAAGTGATGAGAAGGATAAGCAATATGTATAGCGAGGAACTAAATGGTGATGCCGTTCGTAATACGCATGCTCAGGGAGAGGTGAGGGACCATTAATAGAGATACTGTTCTACACAAAATAAAGCTAGAGCAGACGATTGAGCTGCTGCGGCAGGAAATGATCGATAAGCTATTAGTGTGCCAGTCTTATCAAGCTGACGAAGTGTTGGGAGCAAGCAGGGCGCTTGATCTTGTTCTTAATTGCTATGACTGCGTAAGATTTGAGAGAGGCTGCATGAATGAGGAAAATTGTGCATCACGTACATTATTAGATGACGATAGCTCTATTTAAAAATACGTTTACGTTTATTTTGTTTGTATTTATACCAGTAGCTGCCGTTCTCATCCTTGAAAATCCGAATTCCAAACCATTTCAATGGCGTTGATAGCTCAGTGAACATTAAATAACTAGACATGTCTATCGCCCTCATTTCACTTCTTTTTAGTTATAATACCAAACTTTAGGCTTATTGACTATATTGAAATAGGACTTTTATATCATTTATTCTGATAAATGATGGATTATATTTCTTTATTTATCAGTTGAAAATTTCAGCGCCGCCGGCTGCTTCACTTTTGCGAGCAAGCCGTTTTTTGGCATGCCTAATTTAGCACTCCTATGCTCGCATTTTGTTTGAGTGTTTTTTTCAAGTATGATAGAGGGATAATAAATTGGAAGCTGGTTGCTTTACAGGAGGTGCAATTGAATATGTATAGACCTGCTAGATGGAAGCCGACTATTCTGTGGGGGCTATTATTAGTAGGGTGGCTTGGGCTTTTATTCCTATTTTCATCCCAAACCTATGAGCAACAAAGTATTCAGCCGTTTTTGCGCAGTCACTTTACATACGATCAGCTCGTGAGATGGCTGCCGGATGTTACGATTACCTATCGAACGAGCATCGTTAATTCACATGATCGGCCTTATAGCTTTATCGAATTTTTGTTTCGAAAGGGCGCGCATTTGTTTGTGTATGCGACTTTTGCTGCGTTGATGTTTATGTTTCTGCGAGTACTGACCCGCGGACGCTGGTTCCTTTCCATTATACTTACACTGATGGTTGCCATTGCTGTTCCGGCTATGGATGAGTGGAATCAATTAGGCTCTGATGAGCGTACGGGTAACGCAACTGATGTCGTTCTTGATTTTGTAGGGGGATGTGCGGGACTACTTATCTGCTTGTGTATTTTAGGATTGGTGAAGCTGTGGCGTTCAAGGTCAAGGAATAGATCTCAATACCGTTTGTAAGTGATGCAAAAATAGTTGCGGACAAAGCAGGCTGCTATCCATTATAATCGTCTTTGACATTGTATAGATTCGGTAAATGTGGGGGAATTGCAGCTTGCAGCGCTATGAGGAATTAGATTCACTTAGGGGATTGGCGGCATTAGCCGTAATGATTGGTCATTTCTTATTGGTATTTGCGCCTATTGCGCAAAATACGTCGGACCTCAGCTTTTTTGATTACCCGCTTAACCTGTTTAAATACACACCGCTGCATGCGATATGGGGCGGTCATGAAGCGGTCATTATGTTTTTTCTGCTCAGCGGGTTTGTACTTTCCTTGCCGTTTTTCAGCAACCGCCAGCAATCCTATTCAAAATATGTAATTAAGCGGATTTGCCGTATTTACATTCCTTTTCTCGTCGCATTATTGATCGCCATATTAATGAGGGAAATCGTCTATGTATCGAAGCTGACGAATTTGACGAGCTATTATAACAATCTGTGGGTGAACCCCCCTAATGTGACCTCAATCATTCATCATTTGCTGTTTGTAGGAAACTACAATACGACGAGGTATGATCCGATTTTGTGGACACTCGTTCATGAAATGCGTATCTCGTTATTGTTCCCGTTTATTATGTTCATCATTGTAAAAAGCAGCTGGAAGGTAGGGCTGCCGCTGGCACTTGTCTTATCCATTGGCGCTGAAATTATGCTTGAAAATTTTGAAACGAAATATATGACGAACTTTGTGATCTCGCTGCATTATGCCTCTTTCTTCATTATAGGGGCGCTGCTGGCCAAATATCAGAAAGAGCTGAAGTCAGCATTTTCACGATTGCATGGCTGGCGGGTCATGCTGATGCTTGTTATCGGACTGTGTTTTTATTCGTTCAAATGGATCGGTTATGGCGAGGACTTTCATGACATGCTCATGCCGCACAGCGGCGATTGGATGACGGCTATCGGCGCTTCGATCTTCATTATTGCAGCGCTGTCATCCGTTCGTTTATCGAGGCAGCTGCAGCGAAAGCCGTTATTGTTTTTGGGTAAAATCTCATATAGTCTCTATTTGTACCATATGATCATCCTGTTGTCGCTCATCCATCTGCTTAATGGCGAGCTGGAAACCACGTTTATTGTAATACTCGCCTTTGTTGCTTCATTCGGAGCCGGGGCGCTAAGCTACTATTTCATAGAGCTGCCATCCATTCGGTTAGGCAAGTGGCTTACAGGCTGGGGCAAGAAGCAAAGTACAGCTGCTGTAAGCGGTAGTGATGTATCATCCGGTGCTTGATCAATAGGGCATTAGGAAGGAACGGTTCCCTTAGTGGGAGCCGTTCCTTTTTTATGAGCAAGCAGGCAAGTGACTAATGTCGAAGGAAGAGCCTGATGTTCGGTGTAATGTTTTGGCGGAAATGCACCCAACCTTACCCATGAGAAAATCGTTGTCTATATTTGCGCGGCGATATGCTCTCGTATTTGGCAAAGCAAGAGGTGAAATAGGCAGCGTGATTAAAGCCGACCTGTTCTCCTATACGGGCGATAGGCAGATCCGTTTGAAGCAGCAGCAGCTTTGCTTGTTCAATCCGGAAACGCATGAGGTAATCGAACGGCGCGCAGCCAAACTCTTTCTGCATGCATCTTGCGATATAAACGGGATGAAAGTTAATGCTGTCTCCCAGCTCCTGCGCGGTTATGCTATCACGATAATGCTCTCGCAAATAGGAAGCTGCCTGCTCTGCGCACAAAATAGAGGGAGAAGGTCCCTCCGCTTCCATCGATGCGGATAAATGCTCGATAACCTCTTGGAATACAAGCTGCTGCTTCCATTTTACGCTGGGAATATGATCATTCATATTAAGCTGAACCAACTGGCGCAGCAGACTGTCCATCTTGGAGGGCTGCAGCAGTTTAGCAAACTGGGGAAGCTGTTTGGCAAAGGTTTGTGCCGTATAAATGTTGGTGCTCTGTATTCTTGTTTTGGAACTGTCAGGCGGTACCTCAGGCATGGATTGATCTGTTATACTCCAGATCCCAGTCGTCTGAAAATGAATCCAGTAATAAGCGGTCTGCTCCTCGCATGCACGCGTTGCGTAATGATGGGCATCCGGCCTGAGAATAAGAGCGTGCCCTGCGCTTACTTCATAATGCTGATCTTCTTCTCCCATGTATAAGCAGCCCCGCGTTACAACAAGCAAATCAAACACATTAATGTTGCATCTGCTTGGATGCTTACGGCCAGAAGGGGCAACCGTATAACCCCCAATGATATAATGCGGCAGCGGTGGAATCGTCATATGAATGATGGTCATGTTAGGATTTTCTCCTTCAAAAATTGAAGTTTGAATCGTTATAGTTTCAGTTGTAAAAGTGATACATCAAGCTCAGTATAGCATCTATAATTTGATATGACGATTGATGATAAGACAACGGATACGGCCGCTATTAGGCAGCCGATGCAGGAGGACAACAGGATGGCTTTATCTAACAAAAAGATTTCGCTCTGGATGCTGGCATGGCCAATATTTATAGAGCTGTTTTTACAATTTTTGCTCGGTGCGGCGGATACGCTGATGGTGAGCCGGATATCGGATGATGCCGTAGCGGTAGTAGGCTTCTCTAACCAGCTGTTTCAAGCGTTGACGACTTTATTTATAACGGTCGCGAGTGGAGCGGGCATACTCATTGCGCAAAAAATAGGCTCCAAAAATGGCGAGGATGCTCGCACCATCGCGATAATGGCGGTGAAAGTAAGTGCCATCATTGGGCTTTTGCTTAGCGGGCTGCTCATCCTCATTCCAGGCGAGATCGCTGCGGTGCTGCAGCTTCCAGAAAATTTGATTCCACTGGCAAAGACGTATATCTCGATAGTCGGCGGCGGGATGGTATTGATTGCGTTGATGTCGGCGCTTAGCACATCGATTCGGAATACGGGAAATACAAAGGGACCTATGTATACGGCAATTGGAATGAACGTTGTGCATGTTTTTTTCAACTATGCGTTCATCTTCGGGGCATTCGGTTTTCCAAAATGGGGCTTGATGGGCGTAGCCATCTCAACCGTATTATGCCGCTTACTCGCTACGATTGTGTTGTTCATTATGTTCCTTAGCTCTTTTGAACGTACAATTGCTCTTCGTGACTTTAATGTATTTAATCGTAAGCTGTTCGGCGAAATTCTCCGTATTGGATGGCCGCTTGGCGTGAATATGTCTTGCTGGGTGTTTACACAGCTGCTTATTTTCACCTTTTTGGCTATTCTCGGCTCGAATGAGCTGGCGGCAAGGACGTATATGAATACGTTGGAATCGTTTTGCTTCATGCTTGGTTATTCGATTGCACTGGCAGTGCAAATTCAGATTGCCCATCTATTTGGAGCGGGCAAAGTGAAAGAGGCGTACCATATCGCCTTCCGAGCGATGTGGATTGGGCTAGCGGTGGTGACGGTTAACGCGTTTCTTATCTATTTGTTTGGCAAGCAGCTGCTAGGCATGTTTACGGAGAACAAAGAAATCGTGGCGCTAGGCGTGTCTCTGCTCGGAATGAATCTACTGCTGCAGCCGGGCAAAATGATCAATATGGCGCTCGGCAACTCATTAAATGCGGTAGGCGATACCCGTTTTACGATGTGGACTTCGGTATTCTCGATGTGGCTGATTGCAACAGGATTAGCTTATTTTGTGGGAATTCAACTTGGCTGGGGCTTGATCGGGATATATGCCTGCATGATCTTAGATGAGTACATCCGCGGTATATTGTCGTTAATTCGCTGGAGAGGCCAAAAGTTTCTGCGCAGAGCAGAGCGGGATGAGGCAGAAGCGAAGAGAAGTGCAGAGAGCGGCATTGGTGGGAAAACACTTAAACAAACCGCGCTGGACATCTAATAAAAGCGTATAATAGAGGAAGGAATAGACAGCGGCTTCGCAAGTGAAGGCTGCTGTTTTCCGTATTCATGGCAAGGGAGCGATTAACGGATATGGCATCGATGGTTATTATGAATGAAAAAATACGCGCCTCCGAGGTGCACTTGACTGGCTTGCGAGGCGAGGATTTAGGCATTGTCTCGCGTGATGAAGCGCTGGCAAAAGCAAAGGAATTGAAAGTGGATTTGGTCTGTACCTCGCTTATGAGCAGTCCTCCGCCATGCAAGTTGGTAGCCAAAGGGCAAGCGAAGAAACAGGCTGACCAAGAGAAGCGCGGGGCAAAGGTAAAGGAGCAGCCTAGCAAAATAAAAGAGCTCCGCTTGACCGCGCATATAGAGGATCATGATTATGATACGAAGCTGCGGCAGGCAGTGAAGCTTCTTGGTTCAGGCAACGGCGTGCAGCTCGTTGTAAAAATTCAAGGCAAGGAAGGTCCAAAAGCGAAGGAGCTGCTGGAGCGCATGCTGAAGGATCTAGAGGAGAGCGGCAAGAAACAATCCGGCATACAAGTAAGCGGGAAGCAAGCGGCGGTGCAGGTGCTGCCTTTATAAAGGTAGGTTGAAGGTGACAGGTAAGCAGCGCTGTAACTATTGCCTATAAAGCCTTTCTAAAGGTGGCGACAACAGGGGTTAACAGGAGGAGGCAACAGCTTTCTCCTAAAGCTGCATATAGGTTAGCTGATAGGGTGATTGATGCGAAGGCTTCTTGGCTTGCATCTATTTTCAAAATTGAAATGTATGCGCTTACTCATTTGTGGTAGCTTAGTAAGTAGAATGGCAATCGTTCCATAATGATCATTAACGGGGTGAATCATTAATGAAGAAAACTTTGCATACAGGACCGATCAAGCTGCCGAAGCTGCCAGACCCTAAGCTGTGGGTGAGCAAAGCACCGTTTGGGCTAGGACGGATTAAGCCGCATCATATTCGTGATACGCTCAAGGTAGCGTGGGATAACCGAGACAGCTTGCCGTATGCGTATCGGATTTTGACGCAGGGTGTATGTGATGGCTGTGCGCTTGGCGTGTCCGGTTTATATGATCAGACGCTGGACGGTCCTCATATTTGTACGACGAGATTGAACGTCCTGCGGCTGAATACGATGCCTGCTATCAAAGGCGATGTGCTGCATGGCGATATTGAGGAGCTGCGAAAGCTCGATAGCACGCAATTGCGCAAGCTGGGAAGGCTGCCGTACCCGCTTATAAGAAGCAAGGGAGAAAGAAGCTTTCGCAGAATTTCGTGGGATGAGGCGCTGGACCGCATTGCTGCCAAAGCGAGGGCGATAGACCCGAAGCAGATGGCTTTCTACTTAACTGCGCGCGGGATAACGAATGAATCCTATTATGTGGCTGCAAAGGCGGCTCGGCTCATTGGGACAAATAACATCGATAACGCCTCTCGGATTTGCCATTCTCCATCCAAAACAGCGATGAAGCGCTCAATTGGGGTAGGCGCCTCTACCTGCAATTATAAGGACTGGATCGGTACGGATGTGCTCGTTTTTTGGGGCAGTGTGGCAGCGAACAATCAGCCTGTATCGACTAAGTATATGTACGCAGCTAAGCGCAAGGGTACCAAAATCATCGTGATCAACCCCTATCGCGAGCCGGCAATGGAGGGCTACTGGATACCGTCTATACCGGAATCAGCTCTCTTTGGCACGAAGCTGGCAGACGATTTCTATCAGGTGAATATCGGCGGTGACATTGCTTTCATGCACGGCGTTATGAAAAGCTGGTTTGAGATGGAGGAGGAGCAGCCAGGCTCAGCGATCGATCATGCTTTTGTAAACGCGCATACGAAGGGGTACGAGGAGTTGAAGGCTCATATTCAGCAGCAGGACTGGGAGCTGCTGGAGAAATCATCTGGGCTGACGAGAGAGCGGATGCAGGCTTTCGCTGCTTTGCTTGCCGAGGCGAAGTCAGGCGTATTCGTATGGAGCATGGGTCTGACGCAGCATCGATTCGGAACGGACAATATTTCGCAGGTTGCCAATCTTGCGCTGCTCCGTGGTTTTCTCGGGCGGGAGCATTGCGGCTTGATGCCGATTCGCGGCCATAGCGGCGTTCAAGGCTCAGGCGAAATGGGGGCTGACCCTTTTAGTCTGCCTGGCGGTGAGTTCAAAGGTGCGGATATCCGCCGTTTAGAGGAGCTTTGGGGCTTCAAGCTGCCGGATTGGCAAGGAGACATTGTAGGCGTATCGCTTGAAAACGCAATGTTGAAAGAGCATGCCGATCGTAAGCTGAAGCTGTTCTATACATCAGGCGGCAATTTTATCGAGACGATGCCTGATCCTGAGTTTGTGAAGCGCTGCTTAGAGAGCGTCGAATTGCGGGTGCATCAGGATATCGTGCTGAACAGCTCGACACTTGTAGATGCGCAGGAGGAGGTTATCGTACTGCCTGCCATGACAAGGTATGAACAGCCAGGCGGAGGTACGTCAACTTCTACGGAACGAATGGTATATTTTTCGCCAACTATTGAAGGGCCGAGGATCGAGGAAGCGCGTGCGGAGTGGCAAATCTATGCGGATTTAGCTGCACGGATTAAGCCGGAGCTCAAAGCGGCTATCGCGTTCAAAGATGCTGCTGCTGTGAGGGAAGAGATTGCGATGGCTTCACCGAACTATGAGGGCGTAGAGCTGCTTCGGAACCAAGGAGACGTATTCCAATGGGGCGGGGCGTGGCTGTGCGAGGGTGGTTTTTGTCCAACTTCTGACGGGAAGGGCAGTCTGCTGCCCATTGAATTGCCAGAGCTTCGTATACCGGAAGGGCATTTCTATGCAACGACAAGGCGCGGAAAGCAGTTTAACTCTATGATTTATGGCGAGAAGGATGCATTTAACGATGCAGGGCGCTACGACGTGCTGATGAATGAGACGAATTTATCGGAGCTTGCGATCGCCGAAGGAGATGCGATTGTTGTATATAACCGAAGCGGGAGCTTCCATGGCAGGGCGAAACCAGCGGATATTGCGCCAGGCAATATCGAGTTGTATTGGCCGGAAGGGAATAGTCTATTTCCAAAAGGAGTATATGAGCCGTTTGCAGGCATACCAGAGTATAATGCTTCCGTTATCGTAGAGAAGGCTGAAACCTATCATGCCTTTAAGGATACCAAGTATATGGAGAAGCGGATTGTGGAGCTGGAAATCGAGCCGCCGGCGTAGAACTGCTGTGGTCGTAATGATGCATAAGCAAGCTGAGCGTGGAAGGGGAGTATTCGAATGGATCTTTCGAACACGACAAAATGGCGCATACTCAAATACGATAGCAGCGGCCACTGGGAGAAGGATGACGACATCGCTGCGGAATATCCGCTTACTCTGAAGCTAGGCGGTGAGGAATTTGCAACGATGGTATGCTCGCCATCACATTTGCAGGAGCTGGTCATTGGTTTCCTCGCTTCCGAAGGAGTTATACGTGCTGCCGGTCAGGTGAAATCGCTGCGGATTGAAGAGGATACTGGTTTTGCCTATGTTGAGCTAGAGCATAAGCATACGTTAAGTCAGGATCATTACGCGAAACGTTTTATCGGATCATGCTGCGGCAAGAGTAGGCAGTTTTATTTTCACAATGATATGCTGACGGCCAAAACGATCATGTCCCGCACAAAAATATCGGCTGAGCAATGTATTCGCTTTATGCGCGAGCTTCAGGAGGCATCCTCGGAATTTCGCAGCACGGGCGGTGTTCATAATGCAGCCATTGGAACGCCATCGGAGCTGCTTGCTGTAAGAACGGATATTGGGCGCCACAATGCGCTCGATAAGCTGTTCGGCTATTGTTTGCTGCACCGTGTTCGGACTTCGGATAAAGTGATTGCATTCAGCGGCAGGCTCTCCTCGGAGGCGGTGCTGAAAGCGGCCAAAATCGGCTGCGGCATCATGCTCAGCAAGTCGGCGCCTACTGATCTTGCTCTTCGTTTGGCAGAGGATTTAGGCATTACCTGTGTGGGTTTTATTAGAGGCGGAGAGATGAATGTATATACCCATCATGACCGAATCGATTTCGGCGATGGATTGACAGCATGGTAGTGATTGTATATCATTTTAAATGAAAATGATTATCACCATGTGAGAAGAAGGAGTTTATGATGCTTTTACGCTTTTTTGCTTATTACAAGCCTTACAAGAAGCTTTTTCTGCTTGATTTCTGTTGTGCAGTAGTGCTGGCGATTCTTGAGCTGTGCTTCCCCTTGGCAGTCAGCTATGTAATAGATACGCTGTTGCCTGACGAGAACTGGGGGCTTATCGTTACAGCCTGTGCTATCTTGCTTCTGATTTATATTATTAATACGATTTTGTCCTATGTAGTCACCTATTGGGGCCATATGCTTGGTATTAATATTGAGACGGACATGCGGAAGAAGCTGTTCGACCACGTACAGAAGCTGTCCTTCCGTTTCTTCGATAACACGAAGACCGGTCATCTAATCTCGCGTCTGACGAATGATTTATTCGAGATTGGCGAGGTGGCCCATCATGGACCAGAGGATATGTTCATTGCTGCGATGACGCTCGTCGGAGCCTTCGGCATTATGGCGTATATTAATTTGGAATTAGCCATTCTTACTTTTGTTATTGTGCCAATTATTATCTGGCTCGTTCTGATGTTCAACGGTAAAATGACGAAAGCTGCGAATCGGTTGTTCTCGGATATGGCCGATTTTAATGCTCGGGTTGAGGATACGGTTGGCGGGATTCGTGTTGTTCAAGCTTTCTCGAACGAAAGCCATGAGAAAAAGCTATTCAAGGTGAACAACCTGCGTTTCCGTGAAGCGAAGCTCATTTCCTACAAAATCATTGGTTTGAACTCTTCGATTACCTACATGCTGATGAGACTTGTATCTGTATTCGTATTGATTGCAGGCACTTGGTTCGTTATTAAAGGTGATCTGAAGTACGGCGAATTTATTAGCTTTGTTTTGCTTACGAACATCTTCTTTAAACCGATTGAAAAAATCAATGCAGTTATCGAAAGTTACCCAAAAGGCATTGCCGGCTTTAAACGTTATGTGCAGCTGCTGGAGACAGCGCCTGATGTTGCGGATAAACCCAATGCGAAAGAGGTTAACCGCCTAAACGGGAATATTGAATATCGGAATGTTACGTTTGGTTATGAAGGCGAAGCGAAGGTGCTTCAAAATATCGATCTTACTATTCGTGCAGGTGAGACAATTGCCTTTGTTGGACCTTCTGGCGCCGGCAAAACGACGCTTTGCAGCTTGCTGCCGCGTTTCTATGAAATTGAAGGCGGAAGCATCTCCGTCGATGGCTATGATACTCGCGATTTGAAGCTGGATTCGCTCCGGAAGCAGATCGGTATCGTACAGCAGGATGTGTTCCTGTTTGCAGGTACGATTAGAGAAAACATCAGTTACGGCAAGCTTGGCGCATCGGATACAGATATTTGGGAAGCCGCGCGCAGAGCGAAGCTGGAAGAATTCATCCACGCGCAGCCGGACGGACTGGAAACGGTAGTAGGCGAACGCGGCGTTAAGCTTTCTGGCGGACAGAAGCAGCGGCTTGCGATTGCGCGGATGTTCCTCAAAAACCCGCCTATTCTTATTCTCGACGAGGCAACTTCGGCGCTCGACACTGAAACGGAAGCAGCAATCCAGCAGTCGCTGGCTGAACTGTCCGTAGGCCGCACAACGCTCGTTATTGCACATCGCCTCGCTACGATTAAAAATGCAGATCGCATTGTTGTTGTAACGGAGCAAGGAATTACCGAGCAAGGCCGTCATGAAGAGCTTGTATCGGCGGGTGGCATTTACAGCCGCTTGCATAAAGCACAGTTTGGCAATAGATAATCTGAATTTGAATGAAGGCTGCCGATATCGATGAATCGGCAGCTTTTTTTTTATTAACAAAGCAGCCGAGGCTGTTTATCACAAGCAGCTGGAAGGGGACAGACAGGCACTGCTACGCATTAAACTCACATATTAATCCTACACACATTAATCCCACACATACGCCAATACAACGTACTCCACTCCCTGCTAAAAGAACACTAAAGGCAAGATCTTGTTTAAATGGTATTCGCAGCGCCTGACAATACTTCTTGTTTCTCTTTCTCTGGACCTGTTTTCCTTCTCTTATAAAACGACAAGAAGGCCGATGTAACCGCAATTGATAAGGCAGAGTACAATCCGCTTTTAAGCGAAAATACGGATAGGCTAGTGAGGACAACTAAAAAATCGAATGCGAAGTTGGTAATGCCTGGGTTGACGCCATGTTTTTTGTGCAAATAGATGGCC
This sequence comes from Paenibacillus sp. MCAF9, assembly GCF_052114265.1. NCBI lineage: Bacteria > Bacillati > Bacillota > Bacilli > Caryophanales > Paenibacillaceae > Paenibacillus > Paenibacillus sp. MCAF9. The sequence continues at coordinate 38,313 of NZ_JBFREL010000010.1, read as the reverse complement.
AGTATCGTCGCGCCTCCGAGTGAAGCACCGTTGCGGAACAAGGCGGTGATGCCTGCTCCGATGAATAATCCTCCGACGATCGCTCCGATTAGCGGCGGAATCGTAAAGGCAGGCAAGATATCGTTTATTGCACTTAATGAGGAGAGCAGCGCGATCGCACCAATGGTTTTGAAGGTAAAGGATTTGCCCATGTAAAAGTAGGAGAAAATTAGAAATGGAAGATTGAGCAATAAAAACAAATAGTGGAATGAGACTTGCAGCTGGGGTGATAAGCTTAAAGAGAGTCCTGCTGTTCCTCCAGTTACGATATGTGAATGCTTTAAAATAACTAATCCGCCGGCAGTAACGAAGCAGCCCACTGCAATATGGAGCCATTTGCTGATAATTTCCTTCATTTTGTAATCCAATATGCGTAACATCTCACATGCACCGCCTGCTTAAGTTTGTTACTATAAGAATACAAAACAGCATCAATCGTATATATGATAAACAGAATGAAATTGATGTGAAATTATATAACATTGAACGAATTTTTATTGTTTTTCCTGCAAAATGAAGGAGGTTGTGATCATGGATCAATTGGACCGAATGCTTCTCCAATTGCTGCAGGAGGATGGCCGAGTCACGGTGAGCGAGCTGTCCAAACGATTGTCTCTCAGCCGCCCCAGCATATCTGAGCGTCTGCTGCGCTTGCAGGAGAAAGGCATCATTACTGGATTCGGTGCTCGAGTATCGCCTGCTGCTATCGGCAGAAACATACAGGTCATCATTCAAATGAGCGAATTGAAAGTATTTCCGATGGAGTTTGAGAAGCGCATCATGAACGATGATGAGATTATAGAATGCCACCGGGTAACAGGAACGGTCAGCTATGTTCTGAAAGCAGCGATAACGGGGATGGATGGTCTAAGCGAGCTTGTAGAGAGGCTTATGCCTTTCGGCAATGTCAACACGTCGGTCATTCTCTCTTCTCCTGTTATGAACAAAACCATACTGCCTAAGGAATAAACGATTAACGGAGCAAAGGGGACTTATAGGATGGAACAAACGAAAACATTAATTGAAGCATATAATCAAGCCAGCTATCCGTTAATTGGTCATGGAAAGCGGAATGTACAAGTTCTGAAAGAAGCGCTAGAGCAGTGGGACGCAGAGCAGGATAGCGATATGTACGGAAATGGAGCGATAATTGAGAATTTTGAGGAAAAAATGGCTAAACTGCTAGGCAAGGAATCGGCTGTATTTTTCCCCAGCGGTACAATGGCTCAGCAAATTGCGCTTCGTATATGGTGTGACGAGAAGGGGAATAAGAAGGTCGGTTATCATCCCTTAAGCCATCTAGAAATTCATGAGAAAGACGGCATGAAAGAGCTGCATCATCTTGAAGCTGTCCTGCTGGCGGATGTAGAAAGGCCTGTCCTCCTTCATGATTTGATTGGTCTAGAGGAAAACATCGCTTGTTTGCTGCTGGAGCTGCCGCAGCGCGAAATTGGCGGACAGCTGCCGGAATTTGAAGAGCTTAAGGCTATGTCGGCATTTTGTCGTGAGAGAGGAATTAAGCTTCATCTGGATGGTGCGAGGCTGTTCGAGATACTTCCGTATTATGAAAAGTCTGCTCAAGAGGTGTGCGAACTCTTCGACAGTGTATATATTTCGTTCTATAAAGGAATTGGCGGTATTGCAGGAGCGATATTAGCCGGAGATCGCAGCTTTACAGAGAAATCGAAAATTTGGAAAAGACGCCACGGCGGTGATCTCATCAGCTTATATCCTTATATTATTGCTGCTGATTATTACATGGAGCGGCGCCTTCCGCATATGAAGAAGTATTTCAGGGAAGCGCAGGAGCTTGCTGCTTTGTATAACGGATGCGATGGTGTTAAGACCATTCCAGAGGTGCCTGTTTCCAATATGTTTCATGTTCATACCGCAGCAAAGAAGGAACAGCTTGATTCAATCCTAATCGATATCGCAGCGAAAACAGGCATAGGCTTGTCGCAGTCTGTCCGTGATAAAGGCGAGGAAGGCTCCTATTTTGAGGTTAATATTGGCGATCGGTATGATGCGGCCCTTAAAGAAACGCTTATTGAAGCTTTTCGATTGCTGGACAATAAGCTGCAGCAGAAAGGGGAGAGGGAATAGCATAAAAACTTTTAACTCGATTATGTCTGCACAACATGCTAAGTTTTAAATAGTGGAAAATGAGATAATTTCTGATAAAATTCTCGTTTGTTTCATTAGGCATAAGTGCAGAGGGGGAAATGAGGATGGAAAAGAAGCCGTGTTTAGGTTGTCAGCTGGCCAATCATGAATTAGAGACTCAAACTGTATACGAAAATGAATGGGTGACTTGTCTTCTAGATATAGCACCGCTTAATGAGGGTCATCTGCTCATACTCCCTAAGCGGCATTTTCATGATGTCGATGATTTAGATGAGTTAACCGCTAATGAGATTATGAAAACATCTGCGATGCTGGCAAGGGTGCTAAAGGTGCATTTTCAGCCAGACGGTATAACGATTATTCAAAATGGCGGAAAATTCAACGATTTGACGCATTATCATATGCATGTGTTCCCTCGGTATGATTCGGACGGGTTTGCTTGGGTGGAGCCAGTTGATTATACACATGCAAAGGAGCGTTTAAGCGAAACACGAGAGAAGCTGCTAGTGGCAATCCATGATGTTAGCACATAATGTGAAATGACGCTAAAGAAGGAGTGATCCATTCTGAAAAAAATCATTTTACTCATTGTTTGCTGTTTCCTCGTATTTGGTGGTTCTTATGTCTACTCGAAAGCGAAGCCGCCTTTAACAGCACAGGCGTTCTCTTCAACAAACGATAGACAAATTGTTTTAGTGATAGTCGGCAATAAAAGTGTAATTGGATCTATCGATATTAATGAAGTATTAATAAATGATGGCGCCGTGCCTGAGCGAGTCAAAATACAAGTTAGCAGTCCTGCTAAAGGTTTTATTGTAACCGACCGCTTCGATGAGACGGAAGAAAAGGATTACTCATTTAAGGATCTGAATGAAGTGACCATTCCAACAGGAACATCCCCGCAGGCACAGACGGCCAAAGAGAATAAAGGCAAGGTCACAGATGCGGATCATACCTATGCCCTAACAATAGGGGATAAGCAAACGATTGAATCGGTCACGATCAAATATAACCACCTTGGGATTTCGCATAAAACAACGGTAACGACGATAAAGGTTCAATGAGCTATACTACGTACAACATAAAGAATGATTAACGAGGTTAGTTTTTGATGAGGCTAAACGTTGGATAGCAATAGGGGTTCCAATTTATAAAATAGTACAGAGGAGGTATGCATTCATATGAAATATTCCTTTTGTGCAGGGGCGGCATCTGTGGGATGTATCATGTTGAGCTGCCTTTTATTGTTTTGGAACCCTTACACGGAAATACCGGTGAGTGATAAAACGATTCTTATCGTGTTTATGATGTTGATCCTTCCAGCTTTTATAGGAATTTTAGCTGCCATTTTGAGAAACCGAATGTTAATGCTAGTGGTACTCATCTGGTCGCTGCCGTATGGCATTTATTTATCTGTAGCATCTATACCGAGTATTTGGAATCTCTATGCAGCGGTACTCATTTTATATGTCATTTCCCTAATAAGGAAAGAAACCGCATATAAAGGGGCATTATAAAGCAAAAAAAGACATGAAAGGACGAGACGAAACAATGGAGAAAGCAAATCAAAAAATTAAAACATTTTTTATGTTTGAAGGCAGAGCGGAGGAGGCTATGAACTTCTACACTTCATTATTCGATCAATCCGAAATCATAAGCATCAAGCGATACGGAGCGAATGAGACAGGCCCTGAGGGAACCGTAATGAAAGCTACATTTTCTCTAAAAGGACAACAGTTTATGTGTATCGATAGCGGCGTCAACCATGGCTTTACGTTCACACCTTCAATATCTTTGTTCGTTACCTGCGATACGGAAGAGGAAATAGATCGAGCTTTTGAAAGCTTATCGCAAGACGGCAGCATACTCATGCCGCTGGCCGCTTATCCGTTTAGTGAGAAGTTTGGCTGGGTTTCAGATAAGTTCGGCGTTTCATGGCAATTAAGTCTTGAGAAAAGCTGAAGCAGGCAAGAGAACGATTCGAAGAACGTAGAGTTGAAATTCAACATATTCTGTACCCTGAACGATACATATGTGCGCATTTTAATTCTGAAGTCATGTTTCCCCGAAGAAGTTGATGTTTACATTCCAACTCTTGAATAGTGCTGATGCAGAAGATAGTGGACATATTCCACCGTCTTCTGCATCTCGCTAGCGCAGCTTCAAGTTTGAAGCAGCTATAGCATCTCAACCTTTAGGTCAGGGAAACGACCTTGCAGATCTGCTAAACGATCTAGTAGTGCAGCCTTATCAAATGGATATTTAAAAATGTCCGGATTCGGCTTAAAGGTAATGCTTGTGCCTGTTTCCTTCGTCATGCCTAAGACAAGCAGTTCACTTTGCGGTATGCCATGTTTAAAGTCTTGACGAAATACTTTTCCATCACGGCGAACCTCTACAGAAAGCTGTTCAGACAAAGCGTTAACTACAGGCATGTTTATGCCTTTTAACCCTTCGGAAGCTACAACGGATGCGCTTTTATTGTAATGCCCAAGCTCCGTAAGCACGGTTTGTACTGGAGTTGTCTTCGACTGAGGGAAGGCTTGAATCGGAATGCCTCGACCATTATCAGAGACGGTAATGCTTGTATCGCTGTGAAGGACGATGTATAGCTCCGTACTATAGCCTGCTTGGTGCTCCAACACCGAGTTATCAATGACGGACCATAAAAGATGATTCGGATCGTACCCCTCTTTATTTTCGCCTAAATACTCTTCAACGTTATTTCTAGCCTCAGTAAGCTCCATATAATGGCTCGTATCGAGCAGATCAGTAATAGCGGTCAACAAAAGCAGCAGCGGAAGCGTTCGATGAGCAGGCAGAGAATACTTGCCTCCACGTTCCTCTTGAACCAAAAGGTCAGCCCCGAGTAAGGCTTTGGTATGGTGGTAAAGCTGCCCCGTAGTTCCCAGGTTTAGTCGTTCTACGATATCTGAGCCGGAGAGAGGCTCCAGCAATACAGCAAGCAGGATGTCGAGCCGCTGCTTATTTCCGAGTGCTGCCAAGATTTTCGCTACTTTATCGGTGTCAAGACCGAGTAAGTGATGGACTTCTTGCTGCCTAGGGTCCCATCTGAAGCCATTGTGCCCGCGATATTGCCCGGAATAAAAGAGGCTGCCTAAATCATGCGGGACTTCATCGTTTAATGAGTTCTCATTTAAATTCATAGTTAATGCTTGTTTTGGAGAAGGACGAGTATTAATGACCTGAGTTAACATTTGTTTGAGCTCGTTCATCTCTTTGGTAAGTAAATCGAGCTCAGTTCCGTAGTCTCTAGAAGCTGTCAAACGGCATCACCTCTTAATATTATTGTTTTACGTAATTACGTTATACAATAAATTTAACATAAGTTCAGTCAATTGTAAACAATGACCAAAAACTTTGTGGTACGATGAAGAAATATTTTGATAGCAGGCCTAACACTTAAGGGGGTAAGGGATTGTTTTCGAAAAAGAGGCATGTGAGGATAGATTGGGAATGCTCTATTGAGGACGAAACAGATGCTCGCGTCTGTGTTAATGTCACATTTCCAGATTACTCCCGGTGGGTAGCTAATTTTTATACGGTAAAATGTATCGAATCCATCCGCAACGATCATTTGAGCAGCGGGGACAATACGTTCGTCTGGTTAGAAGAAAATTTGATTATTGTCGATAAAGTAAGTCGAGCACATATTGAGAAAATTATTGATGAGAGTATTGAACAGAATACATTCGAGTATTTGTTTAAATATTTCGGGTCGGTTAAGGCACCGAATGTTAGACAATATCCAGACGGTTTCTTCGAAAGCAGGTCCCCAATTGATCCGATTATAATCGGCAGCCAAGCGAGCACACTCCGGGAAATGTTGGAGCATGCCAGTGATGAACTAAAAGAGGGGATTAAACAGTTTCTGTTTGGCGAACGGCAGGTGAGGATCGAGCATCTAAAGCTAGTACCTAAGCTTGAAGCTAAGTCTATGATTGTGGCTGAGGCAGAGCTTGAGGGTCGTGACATGAAGCGCGAGTGGGAAGACGTTTTTGCAGAGGGTTTGGATGCCCAAGAAAAGACGAATATTTATATGGAACAATACTTATGGCATGTTTTCAGCTATGCAAAAAAACCATGCTTAAGCGATGAACAAGCGGTCGAAGCATTCCGTAATGAGCCTAAAAAGGCATGTTATGTCATTTATCAGCAGCATGGTTTAGTGTTGTTTATAGAAGATGCAGCGCGTTTAATGCCTGAGGATGTGGAAGGCGAACAGGACATCTATATTGTAGATGAGCATTTCAAGTGGACCTATGTGGTAACCCATGAGTCTGAATTAGGGCCTTATTTTGTTAAGGCACAGTATACTCGCTAATCGTTACTCCAGGATCGGAGCCGTATTTCATGGTTTCGCCAGAGATCGAAATTTTCTTTACTTCATTGCCCAGTTCATCTACTAATACATGCCTAATGCCTCGCACAGGCCGAGGACTGGACGTTTTATAGATACCATTTTCCGAAATGTTAATTACTTCATATCCTTTTTTCTTAGAGATAGGTGGAGAGCTTGAATCGCCAAAATGAATGACAACAGTGCCATGAAAGCTTTGTGGAATGTGATGGATAACTGGTCTGCTCTTCTCAACCTCTGAGACCAGCATATTGATCGGCAGGTATATGATTACAAGTGAAGCAAGCAAGAAAATGACATAGCCCTTCTCTTTTATAGCAACAAGAGAACCTACAGAGAATACGATTGCAGAGCTGGCAAATAGTAAAATAAACAGTCCGAACTCAGGAGAAAAGAGATTCTGTATTCCCCATATTCCTAAGCCCATCATAACGGTAACGGAAGCTGCGGCAATGATACTTAGAACAATTAGCAGGGCAGTGCGCAGAAAAATAGCCGACTTCCTCCATCGGAACATCAGGGTGTAAAACGGGAGAATAAGGAATAGATACGAAGGAAGCGTCCAGCCGATAAGCTTGCTCGCATCACTTCCGAGGCTCTGATCGTACACGAGCGCCAAATAACCTAAATAAGCGAGTACGCCTGCAAAATAGCTGGCTATAGCAACTAAAACGTAAAATAGCTTTTGTTTCATGGGGACAACACCTCTTCTGTGAGTATGGAAGCTCTGTACCCCTAAAGCATAACGTTATACCGAATATCGCAATAGTTCTATCTTTTGTAGTACCGACCTCACGAAGTGCTTGGAGCAAGTACTTCTCCAATAACTATTAGCCGCAAATAAGGAGGAAGTAACATGAAACGTATCCTTTCAGGAATAAAACCAAGTGGGGAGCTTTGCGGATAGAGATCAAAATCAACAGGAAAATCTCCAGCTAATTTTGCGATTATGCCCGTATATTCTGAATTAGAAGGAATTTGTCCCGTTAAATCAATGGAAATGGGCTGTTTCCTAAAATACTGCCTAGATTAGCGGGAAGATTTCCTGTTAAATTGGTTTTTATCAGAAAAGAGCGAATGATAGCGGGAGAAATTCCTGTTAGTTTGCTTCTCAAGGAGCCGATAAGGCAGGACGATGTCTAGAATGAGTTGATTGGGATGAGTGAGTTACCAATACAGTAATGAAAAACGGTCAATCCCGCCTTTGCAGTGGGATTGACCGTTTTTTCGTTTGTAACTAAGCGGCTTACACTTCTTTGCGAGTGAAATAAAGTAGGCCAATTGCAAAAAACAAAACAAAGCTGCTCGTTATCGTAATGAGCAAGTTTTCTAATGGGAGCGCAAAAGCGCCGAAATTGTCGCCTTCGAAGCTTAGCATCGCCAGCATTGGTTGTGCCCATGGGTAGAAGGGCGCGAAGCGTTCAGAATTAACGATAAGCATATTAGGCAGCGTAAGCATCACATTAATGACGAGTGGAGCGGCAAAGCTGCTCCAGCTTACAGATACGAGCAGTTGAAGCGCAGCAAGCGGGAGACAGGCAAGCCAGCCGCTGCCAACTCCTTTCAGGAGCATTGCCCACGGAAGCGGGCCGTCAATGCCTTGATAGGTCGCTGCAATGATAACTGCTCCAAGAAATAGCAGCTGCGTTATGGCAAGGAGAACAGCAACTACACTGAATTTGGCGAAGTAGAGTCCGATTCTAGACACAGGCAGCGTAAGCAGCTGCTTCCAGCCTCCTCCTACATGCTCGTATCTGCATACGAAAGCGGACAGAATGCCCGTTAATATTGGTAAGAACAGCATAGCATGGAACGAAGCCATCGAAGCAATGAGTAAGGCATATTGTGCGGACGCATCCGGCGAATCAAACGATATTAACATGCCGAGAGCAAGTGACAGCAGCGAGCTGAGCGGGATGAGTATCCAAATAAACGTTTTGAATAACTTAATCCGTTCCGCAGCAACTAAACGTAGGAAACCCATCATTTCAATTCACATCCTTTTTGATGAAATGAAAGGCGCCAACAAGTAGAAGAATGCACCCGAGCAGAAAGCCTCCACCAACGAATAGCTCTCGCTGCGAATCCATATAACCTAGCATCGGCCAGTTTAACGGCAGCAGCTTTGACCAATCCTTTGAAATCAGGCCTGTGAATATGGAGCTGATCGCGATCAACACGCCAAACGTAATAGGAATGGCTTGATTTTTCATGGTCATGCATAGCCATACAAACAGCGCAAGCGCCGGGAGCGATGCGATAAACGGCAGGAAGCAAAGCCGCAAAATATCGATTACTGGCATCTCTTTAAGCCCGAATCGCAACGATAAACCAAGCGCAGCGGTACCTATCGCCAGCAAAACACATGATGAGAGCAGCAGCAGGAAGCTTAATGCGAATTTGGAGCGGAACACGGCGCCCTTGGATATAGGAAGGGCGAGCAGCTGCTTCCACGCATTTGTGTTATGTTCGATATTTGCTAGCAGGGAAGAGACAAGTGTCACTCCAAGGAATAGCGAGATTGGAACAAACATTTGGATGTCCTGAAGCAAGACCTCCCAGAGTCTCCCTGCATATCTGTTCGTTAAATAATCATAACGAAGTCCGTAATTAAGAGCTTGCATAGCGATCAATCCGATAGGGCCAATAAAGATAAGAAACCATAGCCCTTTGCCGCGTATTTTCAAAAAATCAGCTGAAAGTGCTTTGAGCATCATAGCTTACCCTCCCCGACAATTTGCAGGAAGAGATCCTCCAGTGATTTGCGTTTCTCCTCGACACGGTAGATAGAGTGGTCTCGCTCTACGAGATTTTTGACAATGCGTGCAAGGGCAGGGTTATCGGTATGCTCCAGCATAATGGCGGAACCATTTTGTACAGCGCCCACACCTTGCCGCTGCAAGGCAGCAAGTGCTAGCTCTGGCTCAGACACGACCAGCGATATTGTACCTTGTGCCTGTGCATGCAAATGGCTAATCGTATCTTGGAAGACAAGCTCCCCCTGACGAATAATACCGACGGTTCCTGCTGTAAGCTCGACCTCGCTTAACAAATGGCTGGATATAAGTACGGTAATGCCATGCTGCTTAGGCATTTCTTTAATTAATTCACGAATTTCCAATATGCCGGATGGATCTAGTCCATTTGTCGGCTCGTCGAGCAGCAGCAGCTCCGGGCTGCCAAGCAATGCGCTTGCTATACCTAGTCGCTGCTTCATTCCAAGCGAGAAGCCTTTCACTGGACGTCGCGCTTCCTTGGCCAGTCCAACGATGTCGAGCACTTCAGCAATTTTGGAGACAGGAGCACCGAGTATGCGGCGAATAGCTTCTAGGTTGTCGACGGCGCTTAAATGACCATAATACGAAGGGTATTCGACGAGCGAGCCGACCCGGCGCAATATAGATAACCTTTCCTTATTCAAAGATTTCCCGAAAATATGAACCGATCCGCCCGAGGGCTGGATTAATCCGAGCAGCATGCGGATTGTCGTCGTTTTACCAGCGCCATTCGGCCCAAGAAAGCCATATATATCTCCTTTTGCAATTTTCAAATTTAGATTGGACACCGCATAACGCCCTTTATAACGTTTGCTTAGTCCCTTCGTTTCGATTACCCATTCATTCACGTTAATCACCTCAGTACTTACATTAACGGGTGAAGGTTAAACGAAGAGCTGCCCAAGTTTAAATTTTGTTTAAAAAAATTAAATTCAATTTGAATAAATGTATATGGTCGTTCCGCTAGCTAGGGTATCCCTATGCCATTCGAGCTTCATTTCTTTCAGAAGATAATCGACAATGGCTAGCCCAATGCCTGCACCTTTGCCCGTCGGAGCAGCCTCTAGCCCGTTGCCATGATCGCGAATAACGAGCGCAGATTGGCCTAGGTAATACTCAACAGTAATGCCGATGTATTTGCCGCCGATCGCATGCCTCGCCACATTTTGAAATAAATTATCCAGCACGCGGCGGAAACCTGCCTTATCGACAACACGGAGCATAGCGCCATCAGGCAGCTCCACATCAGCGACGATACCTTCCTGTTCCCAAAGGGGATACCAAGACGCGGCGCTCTCACGAACTAATCGCAGCAGATCCAGTGGCTCCAGCTTAAGCGGATAGCGGCCGCTTGTCATGAGCGTGTAGGAAAGCAAATTTTCAATGAGGCTGTCTAAGCTGATTATTTTTTGCTCCATCTGCTTCACAGCTGCTTGCGCATTCAAGCTTAATGGTTCCTTATGCAAGGAATACAGATGGCTGTTCATGACAGTTAATGGTGTCCTCAGATCATGCGACAAGCTGGCGATGAGCTGCTTGCGAAGCTCCTCCTCTGCACGCTCGCGCTCCTTGCTCTCCTTAAGCTGTTCAACCATCTCATTAAAAGCTGTCTCCAGCTGCCCAATCTCATCATTTTTCTTAATAAGGATTGGCATCGGAAGACCGTTGTCGCCATGCAGCGTCATCGCTGATTGCAGACTGAGCAGACGTTTGCGAATATGCCGGAAGAAGAGCAGGGATATCAAGAAGAAAAAGGCGAACATAATAAACAGAAACGCCAAATAAAAGGGTGTGCCTGAACTGATTGGCTTATTAACCTGAATGATGGAGCGCTGCAGCTGCATCACCATAAACCCAGACTCCTTGTGGTCTGCGCCAAGGAACGACACGACCGTAAAGGGATCGCTGTCGATGCTTGCTTTCATAAATTGAATGGAGCTGGCAGGTGTCCACCTGCTTGGAAGCTGCTCTTGTATAGGAAGCTGCAGCCTTGTTGATCCAGCAGAGTCAACCCAGAAGAGGGAAGCCTCGGGGTAAGTTTGCTTTAGCTCGCGCAATCTTTTGTCGATTTGAGCGGGATCCTTCTCCGTTAACTCAGCGGCCTGCTTATGCCATATTGCAGTTAATTCTTTTCCGCTGCCATACTTTAAATAGTCCATATTAGCGGTTTGCGTATTTTCTTGAATGAGTATATAAAGAATAGAAGCTACCGGAAATATGATTGGAATAAACAGAAAAGCAAACAAAATGATAAGCAGGTAGCGAGACAATAAGGTTTGGCGAAACTTCATGCCTCCAGCATGTGGTTTGGGCTTCTTCATGCGCGCACTCGATAGCCAATGCCGCGTACCGTCTCAATAATTTCAGGTGCAGCTGGGTTTCGTTCGATTTTTTCCCTCAAATAGCGGATATGAACCATCAACGTTTTATCTCCATCAATAAAGGATTCTCCCCATACGGCCTCATAGATTTGCTCTTTCGTAAGCAGTTGTCCCAAATGGCGAAGCAGATAGCTGAAAATGTGAAACTGCTTGCCTGTCAGCATAATTTCTTCCCCGGTCTCGCGGTTTTCCACCCGGTTTTGCTGCTCATAGACTAATAGATGCTTAATAGCCAAAGGCTCAGCAAGGCGTGCGCCTGACCTGCGAAGGAGCACTTCGATGCGTGCGGTCAGCTCGTCGGGATGGAATGGCTTGGTGAGGTAGTCGTCAGCGAACTGCAGCCCTTGCAGCTTATCATCGATGGAAGTGCGCGCTGAAAGCATAAGAATCGGGACATCCGGCGCTGCTTTTTTCAGCCGTTGTCCAATAGTAAAACCATCGAGCCCCGGCAGCATAACGTCTAGGATGACGAGTCTGCAGCCTGCAGCGGCCTCGAGCGCATGCTCGCCATTTTTTAACCATTCAACCTTATAGCCCTGCTCTTGCAAATGCTGTGAGACAAAGCTTCCAATTTCGATATCATCTTCAATATATAGCAGTGATGCCGTCATTTTTATAAATTCCTTTCATTCCTTCATTTTTATCCCTTATTTTAAGTGGTCTGCTTCGATTATACGGCAGAGCTTGGCGGAATGCATACCATTAAGCAACGTTTGATGTGGATCAGCAATAGGAATTTATTTGAAAATAAAGAAAGGGACCTAGCCGACAATGGCTAGATCCCTTTATATTCATTGCTTGGTCAGCCCTTGCTTCCAGGCTCCCGTGCTTTCTTTCCTTTTTCCCACCTAAATACTTTGTTTAACACTTTGAATACCCACTTTGACTCCTTAGTCAGAAGTGGTCCCAATATCGCCAGAATGAGTACATACAAGGCAGCGAATGGCTGCAGGAGCTCAAGCAAGCCGCCTGCTTTGCCGAGGTTCGCCATAATGATGGAGAACTCGCCGCGAGATACGATGGTCAAACCTATATTAGCCGATGCCTTCGGCGTTAAGCCAGCACTTTTACCGGCTAACATGCCTGCCAAGAAGTTGCCGAATAGTGTAACGGCAACCGCACCAAGTGACAGCCATACGGCTCCGCCAAGTGCGAATGGGTCGATGGTCAGTCCGAAGCTGAAGAAAAATAAAGCGCCGAAGAAGTCACGGAAAGGCAAAATCATATGCTCAATTCGCTTCATGTGAACAGTCTCAGCTAGTACTAAGCCTACAAGCAAAGCGCCGATCGCTTCAGCTACGTGAATCGTTTCAGAGAAGCCTGCTACGAGGAACAAGAAGCCGAATACGAGCAGCAGAAAAAGCTCGTTCGAGCGAATATTGAGAATTTTGTTCAGAAGCGGTGCAGCCTTCCTGCCGATAATCAAGAAGAGCAGCATGAATCCTAATGCATAGGAAGCAGACAGGAGTACTCCGCCTAAAGATGACGAATCACTGAGCACGAGTCCGGAGAGCACGGAAATATATACAGCAAGGAAGATATCCTCGAACATAATGATGCCGAGAATCATTTCTGTCTCCGGGTTGGCAGTCCTCTTCAAATCGACGAGCACCTTTGCGACGATAGCACTCGATGAGATCGTTGTAATGCCGGCGATGACCATTGTTTCCGCTACAGGGAAGTCGTTGATCCAGCCAAATAATAAGCCAAGTGAAAAGTTGATCAGAATATAGATCGTTCCGCCTACCGCTATTGAGCGACCCGATTTCATTAATCGACCCACAGAAAACTCCAGACCTAAATAGAACAGGAGGAACAGCACACCTAGCCGCCCCATGAATTCAATTAGTTCTGCACTATGAATAAACCTAAAGTCCAGTATGCCTACGTGCGGAGCATGTGGACCTACGGCCATGCCGATTAAAATATAAAACGGGATGACGGAAAATCGAATTTTTGCAGCTAACAGCCCGACTAAGGCGATGAGTATAACAGCAAGACCGATCTCCAGCACCATGTGATCCATAATTAACGGCTCCCATTTTGCAGCATCAGCTTAAGTAGCTTCAGATGCTGGCGTTCACCTGCAACGATGAGGGTAGTATCTGCTTTGAATATATAGTCGGGGCCGGGATTAATATGTTTTGCTTCCTTCTCAACCGCAGCGATAATGGTCGCTCCAGTCGTTTGGCGAATATCGGCCTGGCCGATTGTTCTGCCAATGCATGCGGCGTTTGGTTCAATCTTGTACCACTCAATCGTTAAATCATCGAGTGCGACTTCAATCGTTTCAAGCGCTTTCGGCTTGTAAGTCATACCGCCAATGATGGCAGCGACTTGTCTTGCTTCTTCATCCTCTAGGGTAACCATGGAAATGCTATCATCTGGATCCTCATAGTCAAAGTGATACATCTCACGGCGTCCGTCATCATGAATAATAATGACAAACTTATCGCCGCTCCTCGTCATAACTTGGTACTTTCGGCCAATGCCGGGCAGATCGGATTCTCTAATATTCATTGTGTATGCCTCCTCATTTGTTGTTAGTATACGAACAAAATGAGAGCATTAACCAACGAAATGGGAAGTGAATTTAATCGGAGTCATGAGCAGATCGCGCAATCTCTGTCGATAAGTAGTGACGAGTGCGGATAGGGTTGTGGAACGCCAATAAATAAGCATGAGAGCATGCATATAGGCGGCAACGAGTGCGTTTTCAGGTAAAAATGTTGTGGCAGTGGTGCTCTGTTTGCGTACGGTTGACGTCGCATATTTGGCTGCCGCAGTAATGCGGCTTGCACCAGCTGTTAACTCAAACATATTGCCTGCTTGGTAGGCGAACAGCGCTGCGAGCAGCAGCGGAACAATAAGGAACAAGTTCATTAAATGCTTGCGGCTAATAGGGCTGAAATCATGTATGCCATTGTTCATCTGTCCACCTCCAAAAGATTTCGTTAATATAAGTATAACTTATAAATTGAAATTTAAAAAGGCGATGTTACATATTAACAAAGAAAAAAAGATTATTGCCCTCTATTCCCAGATGTTTAATGAATTGACGATAAACCATAAGCGTTATAAAATAAGTAAACGATTTTTTTAAGGCGAAATAGAACGTAAAAGAGAGAAAGAAGGTTGAAATGGATGGGAGCAGAAGTGAAACAATTGTCACCGCTCGTACAAACGCTTGGTTTGAAGGAGCATATCGAGGGTGGATGGTACAAAGAAATTTGGAAAGCTGGTTTCACAATACCGCAGGAGGTGCTTGGAGCTCCTTATTCAGGACCACGCTTCGCAGCTTCATCGATTTATTTTATGCTGCACCCAGGTGAGTTTTCAGATTGGCATAAAGTTTATTCAGACGAGCTGTGGATGTGGCATTCGGGCAGTCCATTGATGCTGACACTTGGCGGTACCGAAGATGCGCCGGAAACTAGGAAAGAAATTATTGTTGGACCTGATGTACTGGCAGGTCATCAGCCGCAAGCATTAGTGCCGGCTAACGAATGGCAAATGTCCCACCTGCTAGGGGACGAGCCTGTACTCGTTTCATGCGTTGTAGCTCCGGGTTTCCATTACGATGACTTTCAGCTCATAAAAAAATAAATTTCTTTTATGAAGTAAACGATTAAGAGCCATCCGAGCAGGGACACTCCCTTGCCGGATGGCTCTTATATTGCAATTAATAGGCTTCTTCCTCAACCTTCTGTTTCTCTAAATGAATGGATTCAATAAACAGCGTTGTAAGCTTAGGGTCCCATTGTGTGCCTTTGCCGTCTTCAAGGATGGAGAGTGCGCGCTCATACGTCATCCCCTTCCGGTATGGCCGATCGGAGGTCATCGCGTCGAAGGCATCAGCAATAGCGATTGCACGGCCAAACAAAGGAATATCCGTACCTGCAAGACCATCGGGATAACCTTTGCCATCATAACGCTCATGATGGGAGCGTACCCCTGGCAGCAAGGCAGCCATCGCATCCGCAGGCTCAATTTGCTTCAATATATTTTCTCCGAGTACAGGGTGGAGCTTGATTTGATCAAATTCTTCGTCGGTCAGCTTACCTTCTTTGAACAAAACATCGTCACGAACACCGATTTTTCCGATATCATGAAGGAGTGCTGTTTTGTGCAGCAGATCAATCTGCTGCTCAGACCATCCGTCGAGGCGGGCGATTTGAACAGAAAAGTGGGCTACTCTCGTTGAATGGCCTGCTGTATAGGCATCGCGCGCGTCGAGTGCTGCCGCGAGTGTCATAAAATAGCTCTGAAGCAGCTGATTGTTGCGCTGCTCACGTTCCTTTAGGCCGTTAACCATATGGTTGAAACCAGCAATAAGCTTGGAGAATTCATCGGAATACACATCTGCTGCGCTCTCTTCAAAGTTGCCAGATTCAACGCTGATCATGCCGGCTTGGATCGTTTGTATCGGATCTTCGATGCTGCGCGAGAGCAATGAAGCTCCTAAAAGTGAGTAGAGAACGCCGATAATAAGAATAATGCCCGCCCATTGCCAATAAGCTAAGCTGCTGCCTGCTTGCGAGCTATCAAGCCTTATTTGCGAAGCTAGTCCGAATAACAATAAGGGCAGCGCTCCAATTAGAAAAGCACTCAGTCGAAACTTCGTGCGGATGGATACAAGCACTTTGCCGCTCAGAGTAATTTCTTCTTTATATCGTTCACGATGTTGATTGCTGATATGTATGATAAGAGGCCGAATGGCTTTGGTCGTCAAGAAAAATTCAATCATGGCGTGCATGCTGGCAATCATGAAACATACAGCGACAGCGATCCCGATATAAAAATAGGGAATGCTTATAAAGCCGAGCTTAATAAAAAGGAAGGCTAAACTGACAGCTGGGATTACGATGCCGAGAAAATGCGGACCAAACGTACGCTTAACTGATAATATCGGAAACGTATGTGTCTGGAGATAAGCTGTTTTTAGCTGATCAGAAGTTGGCTGCTGTCCTTGAAAGAGGAGTTGAATGGGTCTGAGATGCCGATAGAAGACGAAAAGTTCACAAACAAGCATAATAATAAGAGATATAATCATGAGAGCGCCTATCGCTACGCTTTCATTAGAAGGAATCGACAATGTAGAAAATACGATAACTCCCCCAACTCCGACTACGGCGAGTGTAGATCCGAAGAGATAGTTGCGCAGGAGCTGGTAAAGGAAAGAGGCATATACAGGGTCTATCTTTCGTTTTTCCTTCGTTGATGTATTCATATGCCGAGACCTCATTTCCACAGTTTCTTCCATACTAGTTCACAGTACCTATAGTATAGATCGGCATTTTTAAATTTGGATATTAGCGATATGGGAGAATTAGGAACGACTATTAGCAACAAGAGAGGAATTAATAAGGTGAAGGAATCACTCTGGACCAAACCGTTTGTTTTGTTGATTTTGTCTAATTTATTTTTGTTCTTATCGCTAGAGATGCTGCTGCCTACACTTCCGATGTTTGCGGCAAATAAAGGCGGATCGGATGCTGAAATCGGACTCATTATTGGTTTATTTACTTTTTCAGCTGTTTTATTAAGACCTTTTGTTGGTATGGCTTCAGATAAGTTTGGCAAAAAGCTGCTGCTTCTCGTTGGTGTAGCCATTTGCTTAATCGGTACGGCTAGCTATTACGCAGCAGTGACGATTACGATGATGCTTATGCTGCGTATCGTACATGGTGTAGGCTTCGGTATTTCAACGACCTTGTACGGAACGGTTGCTTCAGATATCATACCTGCCTCCCGCAGAGGAGAGGGCATGGGGTTTTTCGGTACAGGAAATGCGGTAGCCATTTCGCTCGGGCCCTTCCTTGGCATATGGCTGATGGAGGAGTTTGGCTTCTCCGTACTGTTTATCGTCGGTGCATGTATACTGCTGATTGCGATGGTTTGTACGGCCTTCGTCAAAGGTGACACCAAGGAGGAGAGGGCAAAGGCGCAAATAGCGTCCGCCACGGAAACCTCGTTCATGCTGCAGTTTATTGAGCCGAAAGCACTTATGCCTTCTTTATTAGGACTACTTGTAGGTTTGTCTCTGGGCGGTGTTATCAGCTTTATCACATTGTTCGGCAAAGAAACAGGCGTACAAAATATAGGGTTCTTCTTCCTTGTACTTGCTATAAGCGAATTTTTAATACGTTTTATCAGCGGACGGATTTTCGATTCGAAGGGGAGATTTTGGGTACTGTTTCCAGCGGCAATATCTTGTATCGTGGGCTGCATAATCCTTTATATGACGAAATCTACTGGAACATTGCTGCTTGCTGCGGTGTTTTATGGAGCGGGCTTCGGGGCTATTTTCCCTGGCTTGCAGGCTTGGGTAATTGACAGGGTGGAGCCGCAGCGAAGAGGAGTAGCGACTGCAACTTTTTATAATGCATTCGATATCGGAATCGGAAGCGGAGCCATGCTGCTTGGTCTAGTCGCGACATGGTCGAATTATGCGACGATGTATCTCGTATCCAGTTTGTTCTTCGTCATTTACTTAGTTGTATATTTTGTATATGAGAAGCAGCTTAAGCAAGCGGGTTTGGCGGAAATAGTAAAGCGATCGTAGCCGAGAAAAAACAGCAGCGACGATCGCGTGGAATTAGTGTGATACGTATCGATCTTTTCCTTCGCGCTTCGCCTGGTACAGCGCTTTGTCCGCATGGGTAAACAGCTCATCTTGCTTTGCGGAGCAGCCGGGATTCCATGTGGCTGAGCCCAAGCTTATCGTAACCTGCTGGCAGCCGGATAATTCTGCATGCGGTATTTTTAATTGTCTGACCGCTTCCAGAAGCCTAGATGCAATATTGGCGGCGCGCTCTTCACTCGTTTGAGGTAAAATAAATCCGAATTCCTCGCCCCCATAGCGGGCGACAATATCAAGCGGACGCTTCAGGGCGCTCCGCAATGCGGCGGCGATTTGTCTGAGACATTCGTCGCCTTTTTGATGCCCGAACGTATCATTGAATAATTTGAAGTTGTCGATATCGCCCAGCATGAGAGTGATCGGCATATGGTGATGCTGCGCTTCCAGCCATTCTTTGTTCCAAGTTTCATCAAACACTCGCCGATTTGCAATATTGGTCAACTCATCCACATGCGAGAGCTTATGTAATAATTGATATTTCTCAATCATTTTCAACTCATTTTCTTTGCGAGGGGTTACGTCTCTGGAGACAGAAACGATCGTCTGCGTGCGGTCACCATCATGGTAAATGACGCGGGAGGTCGTTTCGAGCCAGCGATAGATGCCTTCTTTGCGCCGCATGCGATAAGTAATGGTATTGGCTTCAACGTTGCTGTAAATGAGCTCTTGATTCTCAAGCATTCTCCCTCTGTCATCAGGATGATACAAAACAAACGGTGACGATCCAATCAGCTCATCATCGCGAAAGCCTAGCAGCATATAGCAAGCAGGGGATACATAAGTAAATAGCCCATCTCGATCATGCTTGGAGATCATGTCGCTTGAATTCTCAGCAAGCAGCCGGAAGCTCTTCTCGCTCTCCAGCAGCTTGTCAGCGATTCGCTTCCGCTCTGTAATTTGGCGAAAATGAACGGAGAGTCCAAATTCGGACGGGTATAAATTCGACTCAAACCAATTATTAAGCCGTGGAATAAATTGCTCGTACATGCGGTGTTGATTGGTTTCCATAGACAACCTATATTCTAGATGGCTTATGGACTCTGCGAGCCAAGGGAATAGCTCCCATATGCTATAACCAATCAGTTGTTCCTTGTTTCGCTTAAATAGTTCCTGAGTCGCATTGTTCGTATAGATAAACCTAAATTCATGATCCAGTGAGAAAAATGCATCTGAGATACTCTCCAAAATAGTGGAGATACGCATCGTAAGCTGCCTTACTTCCGACACGGCTTGCGTCTTCTCTGTAATGTCCATCATTTGCGATATAAAATGACGGGGGACGCCATGCCTATCATATACAAGGGATACGGAAAGAAGCACGGTTACAATGTCGCCGGTCTTTTTGAAGTATCTCTTCTCCATTTGAAAGGTGTCGATTTCGCCCTCGAGCAGCTGTTTCACGTAGCGGTAATCCTCTTCCAAGTCATCCGGATGGGTAATTTGGCCAAACGTAAGCTTGATAAGCTCTTTCTCCTCATAACCCAGCATCGTTTGAGCGGAAGGGTTGGCTACGATAAAACGACCATCTAAATCTACTAATGCCATGCCTATTGAGGCATAATGAAAAGCGCTGCCGAATAAATCAGCTTCGCGCTTTGATTTCGAAAACAAGGTCAAGCTGCGCACCTCTCTGCGGTTCAGACTGGATAAGTTTGTTAGTACATAGTAAAGAATAGAACACAACCATCCGTTTGTCCACATGACTTCTGTAGGAAAGATCGTCTGCAAAAAAGTAAGCATGTGGTATTTTCGGCGCTATATTATTGTTGTTTTGAACAAAGCTTCGTATAATGAAACGTATCATGCGTATCTCGCCCATTCGTTTGGATAGGATAGGGATGAGGCGTACAGGCAGAGCAATGTTTGGAGCAATCAAAATGATAGAGGAGGAGCAGCAAAATGAGCAACGATATGAATTTATCGCCGGCTGATATAGCGGCGATGATCGATCATACAATACTTAAAGCCGATGCAACAAAGGATGAGGTACTTCAAATTTGCCGCGAGGCTAAGCAGTATCAATTTGCAACGGTTTGCGTAAATGCAGGCTGGGTAGCAACAGCTGCTGAAGAACTAAAGGGATCGGGAGTAGGCATAACGACAGTCGTTGGTTTCCCATTAGGAGCGACGATGACGGCATCTAAGGCAGCAGAAGCGAAGTTTGCTATTGAAGCTGGAGCAACGGAAGTGGATATGGTATTAAACATCGGCTTGATGAAATCAGGCGATCTTGAAGGCGTTAAGCGTGATGTTGAGGGTGTAGCTGCGGCGGTTAAAGGACAAGCCCTGCTTAAAGTTATTCTTGAAACGGGACTTTTAACGGATGAAGAAAAGGTTGTCGCATGTGAAATTTGCAAACAGGCTGGCGCAGATTTCGTGAAGACATCGACGGGTTTTGGCAAGGGAGGCGCTACGGTAGAGGATATCGCGCTGATGCGCCGTACGGTAGGTCCTGACCTCGGTGTGAAAGCTTCCGGCGGCGTACGCGACCGGGAGACTGCTCTGCAAATGTTCGCAGCGGGCGCTACGCGTATTGGAGCAAGCTCTGGCATCGCTATCGTTACAGGCGGTCAAGGCGAAGGCTATTAGTTCGTTGCTCCTAAAAAGAAAAGAGGGAAGCCTTGCACCATGGAACCGAACCCATGGCTTGCAAGGCTTCCCTCTTTTTTTTGCTTAATGATTCCAATGCTACACAAGCTTAATGGCTGAATCGTTCGTCCAAAGAGACGAGACTTAACGTTCGCAGCTAATCGTCATGTTGGCATGCAGCTCTTCACCAGCGTTCAGCATGACAAGCTCCTCTTGACGGTTAAGCTCGCCATTCTCAGCCATCCATGGCTCTACACATACGAAAGGCCGATCCTTAACGGACCAAAGGACCATATATTTGAAAATGTCATCGTAAGTTAGACGAACGCGAGCGCCTTGCAAAGCGACGAAGGAGATTTCGCTCTTCTTCGCATCGAGCAGGCATACGGATTCAACAAGTCCTTCCAAGTCGATAACACCATCAAATGGTTTCTCTACATTATCGTTATAATCGACATAGCGGGTAGCATCGCTTTCATAAGCGATCTTCTTACCCGAATCAATGGCGAAATAAGGATGGAAGCCCGCATAAAAAGGCATCGCAGCAGCTTCGCTTAGATTGCGGTACAGCTGACGCGTATGTAATTGACCATCCTGCAGTACATAGGTAAACAACAATTCGAATGCAAAAGGGTAGGAGCGCAGCGTTTCTTCATTGCTTTGCAGGCGGATTGTAATCGAAGCCTCACCATCCGATTTTGTACTGACAACATCCCATACAGCAGTACGGGCAACGCCGTGATTAGCCATCGTGTACGATTGACCGTTCCACTCATAAGTTTGGTTAGCAAGCTGCCCGCTAATTGGGAACAGGATCGGATTGCCTCCGCGGATATTGGCGGTTGGGTTCTCAAACGTCGATTTGTCCAAATAAAAGAGCTCTAATCCATGCAGCTGGCAGCCGATAACGATACCGCCGCGCTCTGGACATACGATGATGCGGGATTGCGTGCTTTCTTCCGTTAATTCATACAAGGTATACGTATCCTTATAGCTGCGTACTTCGTAGTTGCTCACTTGTTTCCCTCCAATAATAGGTACATGGCATATTTCACCATCATATCATAATCGCAATACACGCTACCTCACTATTTATGTCCTAAATCACGCCTACAGAGTCATTTCGCCCTCCCCGTCATCCGTATGACTATCCCTAACCGATCGATCGCCTGTTTTAAAATGGTCGAATCTAGTAAAACAATCATCTACGCCAATTGATAGTCATAGAATAATATATATTAACTTCAGAAGAATGACATAAAATTGAAGAGGCTCATCTGTCCTTCTGAAGCCAAAGCCTCCCTGAAGCCCATCCCTCCGGGCGAAAGGGGGGCTTTTTATTGCGAAAAAGGACTGTGCCCACAGGTTATAAATAACCTATGAAGCACAGTCCCTTTAAAAAAAGCATTAGCTATTATTCAGCTTTTGGAGCGTCAGTAGCTGCTGGAGTCAGTGTGTTCGTGATTTTTGCTTTTGCACGAATTTCGGTCATCCAAGCTTCGGATAGCTCATTTGCTTCTGTAGCAACAAGCTGGTTCTTAATTTCTTCTTTTTTCTCTTCGAACGTTGGAACAACAGCAGCTTTCTCAGCTGTTTTCTTAATAATGTGGAAGCCGTTTTCGGTTTGAACAACACCGCTGATTTCATTAATTTTTAGAGCAAAAGCAGCAGCTTCAAACTCAGGAACCATTTTTCCTTTTCCGAATAGGCCAAGATCTCCGCCATTATCTTTCGAACCTGGGTCGATCGATTTCGCTTTTGCAATTGCAGCGAAGTCGCCGCCTTGCTTAAGCTCAGCTAGAATAGCGTCAGCCTCTTCTTTTGTAGCTACCAAAATGTGTGAAGCTTGAATTTGCTCAGGCGTGCCAAGCGCAGCTTTGTTTGTATCATAGAACTGTTGAATTTCTTCTGCAGTTACATCTGTTTTTGGCTCCAAAACTTTACGAATCGTTAGATTGATTTTTGTATCGCTTTTCAAGTTTTCAAGCGTCATGTTGTACTGAGCAAGTGCATTATTGAACTGCTCGTCCGTACCGAAGCTCTTCTTGATCAGCGCAATTTCAGCATCCACGTCAGCGTCTGTAACTTTGACGTTATTTGCTTCTGCTTCTTGGAAGATCAGCTCTTGTGTAATGATGTTCTCAAGTGTAGCCGGACCGCCTGCTTTAACTAGCTCATCGTAAAGTCTGTCTTTCCCTATGTTGACACCGTTGACAGTTGCCACGGTTTCATTGCTTGATCCAAATGGCGGTTTAATTAATACGACGATCAGCAAAATAGCCAGTACTGCTGAGACGATCAACCATGCTTTACCGCTTCCGCCTTTGGGAGCCTGATGAACGCTCTCCGAATTTAGGGCAGCAGCACGAACCTCGTCGTTTGATGCTTCAGGAAGCTCTTCGTTTAATTCTTGTTGAAGCTCCTCTTCGATAGCTGTATCTTGATCCGAAAGCTTGTCCTGCTCTTCTGTCTGTTCGAGCTCGTAACGTTCTTCCTTCGCAGTCAATTCGTTTTCTGCGTCTTTGTTTGGCTGCGATTCCTTGTTATTCATTCCATAAACTCCCTTCAATTTACCTGTCTTCAACTACTATAACAAAACAAGATTGAAAAAACCTTAATCTAAAATAAAAATATATGTTGTCGGCTCGAATTATCCGTATTTCCGCGAAATTTCACTATTTATAGGTTGACTGCGTGATGATATGATAGTAAAAGACGAATATCCAACATTATCCTACAAGTTTCATGTTGGTTTTTGATGGAGCTTTACATTTTGCGCCTCCCACAGGCGGTATGTTTACCAGCAAATACATATAAAGAACGACATCTAGGAGGAATAAGCTTGCGCAAAAATATGTGGGTATACACACGTTTAGTTTTATTAATGCTTTTGCCGTTGGCAGGCTATTTCGCGTTGCGAGGTTCGGAGCTTGATAAGAGCATTAACGCACCTCAAGAGCATTTTTATATCGTCAGTCTCGTAGCATTGATCTCACTGATCCTTGCTATTGCTGTAGGATTCGTCGCGATTACCCTTCGCAATATTAAGATTAGTTTCCTATCGTTATCTTATGTATCATTATCTGCATTGTTTGTTCTGCATGGCTTATCTACCCCTGGTTTTTTAACGCATCACTCAAGTACTGCAGGCAGCACTGCTCAGCTTAGCGTTATACTGGCCGTTGTATGGTTGTGGTTGTCCTCTATATCTGTAGATCGTCCTCTCATCAAATGGTTTGCGCAGCTGCAGCGAATGCTTTTGCCCTTATGGATATCCTTGCTTCTTGCCCTTTGCACCATCCTTTGGTTTTACCCGAATCTTATTCTGTTTCTACATTTTAAGGAATTGCCGATGAAATGGGCCGCAAGCCTATTTACGATCGCTTTGAATGGCTGGACAATATATCGGTATTTGCAAGCGTACATATCCTCTCGTTTTCCATTGCAGCTCGCCATCGTGTACAGCTCAGGATGGATGATTATTGCACAGCTGATTATCGTTAGTGGCGAGGCTTGGAATATAAGCTGGTGGCTTTACCATTTCCTATTGCTTGCTTCTGTTATCGTCATGGTTGGGGGTATAGTGAATCAATATGTCAGCTCCAAGTCCATTACAGCCTCTATTAAGCTGATGTTCCGCGCCAATCCGCGCGATTGGATTAATACCTATATGTCTTCAAGCGTTCGAGAGCTGGTGATGACAACGGAAGCACGTGATTCTTACACAGCAGGCCATAACTATCGGGTAGCTCTCTATGCTTTGAAGCTGGGCGAGGAGCTCTCGCTCAGCTCAGCTGAATTAAGGGCGATTGCGCAAGGCGGATTAGTTCATGACGTCGGCAAATTGCGAATACCGGATACGATTTTGAACAAGCCAGGCAAGCTTACACCAGAGGAACGTGAAATTATTGAGGTGCATCCTATATCGGGCTACGATTTGTGCAAAAGATTAGGTTTTATGCCGGAGGAGCTTTCTGTTATAAGGTCTCATCATGAGAAGTGGGACGGCAGCGGCTATCCTGATCAGCTTGCAGGTGAACAGATACCGCTGCTTGCACGGGTCACTGCCGTAGCGGATGTTTATGATGCCTTGACTTCGTCACGTTCTTACCGAAAGGCGATGTCGCATGAGGCGGCTATGGAAATTATTCTAAAGGAGAGCGGGCGACATTTCGACCCCGTGTGCGTTCAGGCATGGGAGCGCCTTGTTCGGGAGCAAACGAGCTTTTTCGAGGAAACCGTCCGCAACAGTCCGCATTTGAAGCTGGAGAAAAGGCTGATCAAATAGTTGCATTTCCAATTGGCAAGCTGCAGTTGTACAATATACGGGAAGCAGCTTGTTGTTGATTAATAAGCACAATAAGCGATTCCAATAACGGTTTGGGGGAATATTGAACATGACTTATTTAGCGGCTAATAATCGGTATGAGAGCATGAAGTATAACCGTGTCGGACGAAGCGGCTTAAAGCTGCCGGCAATTTCCTTAGGATTGTGGCATAATTTCGGCGGCATTGACCGTCATGAGAATGGGCGTGCCATGGTACGCCGCGCATTTGATTTAGGCATTACGCACTTCGATCTTGCGAATAACTATGGACCGCCTGCGGGCTCAGCGGAAGAAATGTTTGGCCAAATCCTAAAACAAGATTTTGCAGCATATCGAGATGAGCTTATTATATCAACCAAAGCTGGCTACTATATGTGGGAAGGCCCTTATGGCGAATGGGGCTCGCGCAAATATTTGATTTCCAGCTTGGATCAGAGCTTGAAGCGGATGAACCTTGATTATGTCGATATTTTTTATCACCATCGTCCAGATCCGGATACGCCGCTTGAAGAAACGATGGGGGCTCTTGATCATATTGTGCGCCAAGGAAAAGCGCTGTATGTCGGCGTTTCGAATTACAATCCAGAGCAAACAGCTAAAGCGGCCGCTATTCTGAAGGATCTAGGTACGCCTTTCCTTATTCATCAGCCATCCTATTCGATGTTCAATCGCTGGATCGAGAACGGCTTGCAGGATGTATTGGATGAAGAAGGCATTGGCTCGATCGTATTTTCTCCGCTTGCTGGAGGCTTGCTGACGAATCGTTATTTGAACGGTGTTCCTGCCGATTCACGCGCTGGAGGACCAAGTGTGTTTCTGAAGGCGGATCATATTACAGACAGCACATTGAATAAAATTAAGCAGTTGAATGAGATTGCACAGCATCGCGGACAATCGCTTGCCCAAATGTCTCTTGCTTGGGTACTCCGAGGCGGAAGAGTAACTTCGGCTTTGATCGGAGCAAGCCGTGTTGAACAAATTGATGATAATGTTGCAGCACTACGCCGTCTTGATTTCAGCGACGAGGAGCTTAGCCGTATTGAATCGGTGCTTGCAGCCGAATAGCTTAGTATAAATGATAATGAGACGCTAGAGCAGCTAGCCGCAGTGTTGCGGCATGCAGATTCTAGCGTTTTTTTATTATCCAAATAATAGTTGAAAGAGATATAATAGTGTCAAAGTCAGGCAGATTTGGCTCATGCGTAGCGAAAGGTGGAAGTGGTTTGAAAAAAATGTCGTTGCGTACAAAAGGTTTGATCCTGATTGTTCTCATTTCTTTTTTCCCGCTGTTAATTGCCGGAATAGGCAACTATTCTGCGGTCAAGGATGCAATGCTTAAATCCGAAATCGAGAAAACAAGCAGTATGCAAAACAAACGTGCAAACGAATTGGCGTCATGGATGGCTATCCGCAAGGCGGAGGTTATTGTGATGAGCCGAACAGAGGTTGTCCGTTTTGGCACAGATGAGGAGCGTCTTCATTATTTTGGACGCGAGCTCGTTCGCGGGGGCTTTATCTATCACTCGATTGGGTATATTGATGAATCGGGCATAAGCCTGCGTACCGATGGTATTAGAAGAGATATGAGCATGGAGTCATTTTTTCAGGAGTCGATTACAGGCAAAGTGGTCATTACGGACCCATTTAAGCCTTCTTTTTCTGATGCTACGCAATCATTTATTGTTGTACCTGTATATGGAGCTACGAATGAACTCAAAGGAGTTGTGTATGCCTCTATTGTCATGGCGACACTCCGGCCATTCATTGAATTTACAGGAGATCAAACAATTTTACGCTTATTCAATGATGAAGGCGGCATCATCTATAGCTCTGATAACCAAGAGATCATTAGCAAGGGCTTATTTCATGAGCAGTCTTCCTTGTCTCCGATTGCGGAGAAGATGCTTGGCTCCTATGAGGGTGTTTCGGAAATCAATATAGCGGGAAGGTCGTACGCGGTTTTTCATACGAAGGTGAGTGAAACGCCATGGCGTTTTGCATTGCAAGAGCCAATGTCCAAGCTGGAAGAAGAGGTAAAGCCGATCTTTTGGCGTATTTTCACGACGATTGCCGTCTCAGAAGTGATTATTGTAATCTTTTTCTTTCTCTACTTCGAACGTATTGTGAAGCGGTTAGAACGTATTTTGGGCGTTACGGAGCAGGCTGCAGCGGGGAGCTTCGAGGCTGAGCATCTTGAAGCTGAGCCGTATGACGAGATCGGTCAGCTTGGTCATTCTGTGAACGGCATGATGGAGCATTTGCAAGAAATGTTCGATCGCCTTGAGGCAATCATTAATCAGAATCAATATGCATTTATCGTGCTTGACGATCAGTATAAGGTCACTTATTTGAATAAAACAGCAGAAGAGATGCTGGGCTATAAGACTTCGGAGCTGGCTGGAAGCGCTACACCGCTGTTGTTCATGGATCTAGATGAGGTTCGCTTGGAAGCTGAGAAGCTTACCGAACAGCTTGGCAGAACGATTCAGCCTGGTCTTGAGGTATTCAAGGAGCTCCGCAGCGCCAGCTTCTCCTATGAGAGGGAATGGACCTTTATTCATAAAAACGGAACAAGAATTCCAACGCTGCACAGCTCGAATGGTTTGCGTGACCGCAATGGACGATTCTCTGGAGTTGTAGGCATGGTGCTCGATATTTCCGACCGCAAGCATGTAGAGAAGGCACGCAACCGTTTGCTTGACATCGTAGAATCAGCCAAGGATTTAATAGCCTCAGTCAGCTCACGCGGCAAACTCGTTTATATGAATGGGGCAGGCAGAGAAATGCTGGGCTTGCAAAGCAAAGCGGATGAGGTGCATATGGTAGAGGAATATTCTCAACCAGAAATGTATTCGGAGCTTGTGAGGGGAGCAGCGCTCGCCAAAGAGTTTGGTTACTGGGAAAGCGACGCGCAGCTGATGAAGCGAAATGGCGAGCCGCTGTACGTATCCATGGTCATCGTTCCGCATAAGGATGAAGACACGGGCGAATTGTTTTTCTCCTGCATAGCAAGAGATATTTCGGAGCAGAAGATGGTGCAGGAGAAGCTTGTTCGGGCCACACTCGAAGCGGAGGAAGCGAATCAAGCGAAAAGCCGATTCCTGGCACTCATGAGCCATGAGATACGCACGCCGCTTAATGGCATTATCGGCTTGACGCAATTAATGCGCAAGACAGGACTGTCTTCGTCACAGAAGGATTATATGGACAAGATGAATACATCCTCAGAGACGCTGCTGCGAATTATTAATGATATTTTGGATTTCTCCAAAATTGAAGCAGGCAAGGTCGACATCGAACGTCAGCCGTTCCAGCCTGAGGAGCTGATGCACCGGATCACCGATCAATTAAGCGTATTTATGGGCGGTAAAGAGCAGTTTGAATTTATTATTGATACGCCAGAGGAATTGCCGCAAACGATAATTGGCGATGCGCTGCGTCTTGAGCAGGTGCTGCTCAATTTGTGCATGAATGCGATCAAATTTACGAATAGAGGAAAAGTAAGGCTAAAGCTGGAGATAGTGGAGCAGACCGATAAAGGGGTAAACGTGAAGTTTACCATCTCGGATACAGGGATTGGGATGAGCGAGGCGCAGGTCCAGAAGCTCTTTAAACCGTTTACGCAAGCGGATGGATCAACAACACGGAAGTTTGGTGGAACGGGGCTTGGACTTGTCATATCCAAATCATTTGTTGAATTAATGGGAGGCAATMTGAAGGTTACCAGCAAAGCGCTTGTTGGAAGCGAGTTTTACTTTACGCTGCCATTCACTATTATTCATAAGTATACAGAACCGCGTTTGCAGGTTCATAAGGATTTATTGGAGCAGCCCGTGTGGATCGTAGAGGATGATGACGAGATGCGGGAGCACTGGAGCGATATTGTCGAATCGTTTGGCTTGACACCTATTCCATTTCATTCTTGGAAAATGGCTAGAGATCGCCTGCGCCGCATTGGAGCTGGCGCACTGCCGAAGCTTATCGTACTGGATATGGAGATGCCGGATATGTACGGTGCAGAAACCTGGCTTGAATTCCATCGTGATGCGGAACTAGCCGGTGTGAAAACCATTGCTATGACGACCTCTTATGGACGCGACGAAATGATGCAGCTTCCTACTGAGCAAAGACCGGTCACATTGTTAATTAAGCCTATCATGAGGACGGCTATGCTTCGTGCAATTGAAAGTGTTCTCGATCATAAAGGTACGGATGGGAAGGAACAAGAAATCGAGTCAGTAGCCACGATTCAACAAAATGTGACAAATACGCGGATTTTGTTAGCAGAGGACAATAAAATTAATCAGCTGGTTGCAATCGAAATTTTGAAGGAGCGGGGCTACGAGGTCGGCTTAGCTGAGAATGGCGAAGAAGTGCTGATTAAGCTGGGTGAAGAGCGCTGGGATCTTATATTAATGGATATTCATATGCCGGTAATGGATGGATCGGAAGCGGTTCGCATCATTCGCAAACAAGCCAAATATGATCATATTCCGATTATTGCCGTGACGGCAAACGTGCTTCGCAATGATCACGAGCGTTATTTGAAGCTGGGGATGAACGATGTGGTAACGAAGCCTATTTCCTCCGAGCGAATTCATAATGTCATTTCCTATTGGTTGAAGGAAATCAGCGGTTCGACTATTCAGCCGGTCGTCAAATCTGGGCTAAATGATCGTACACGTACATTAGAACCAGCAAATATAGATAGTTTGCCGTCTATTGACGGCATGGACGTTGAAAGCGCACTGGCAAGAGTGAATGGAAAACTGCCGATCTTGCTGCATATGATGGAGCAATTTATGCTTGATTACGATTCATTTGCAGACCAGCTGCGAATGATGATTAAGCAATCGGAGCTAACAATTGTCAAACGAATGGCTCACACACTTAAGGGGGCTGCCGGTTATTTATCCGCCTACGAATTGTTAGAGGCGGCTTGTGAGGTTGAGCGAATCGTGAAGCTGCCGGAGCTAGAATCAGACAATTTGCAAAAAGCTATTATTCAGTTAGAGGTGACGTTAAAGCGGCTTTTGGATGGGCTTCGGAAAGCGAAAGATGTATTCGACAATAAAACCTAACAAATTTCTAACAACTTGTTGTTCCTTTAATAACGTTAAGGTATAGTAGAGATACAAAAAATATTCGACAGAAATCTTCAATCCTCAAAAAGGGTGACGACAATGTATAAGGTTTTAGTTATTGAAGATGACGTCATGATGAGTGATATGCTGTCTATGTATTTATCCGAGGAAGGCTATTCTGTCATGCAAGCTTATAGAGCGGATGATGGATTAAGACTCGCATCAGAGTTTAATCCGGACTTGGTGCTGCTTGATTTAATCTTGCCCGATCTGGACGGAATGGAAGTGTGTGCGCTAATTAGAAAGCGCTCTAACGTACCGATTATGATTCTATCCATGAAGAGTGAAGTGTCAGAAAGAGTTCAGGCTTTAAAAGCTGGAGCGGATGATTACATGTGCAAACCATTCAGCATGCACGAAATGACAGCTAGGGTAGAGGCGTTAATTCGTCGATCGAATACGATGCAGACAGAGACAGCGCAGCAGGTTTCAGCAGCAGTGGAAGCGACCGAAGAGGGGGAGCTCATTCAGCTTGATTTTGAGAGACGCCTATTGCTGGTTCGCGGGAAGTTAGTTGAAACAACCTTCTCGGAATATGAGCTGATGAAATTATTTCTTGCACATCCGGGCAAGGTGTTTAGCAGGGAAGAACTTATAAATACGATCCGCGGCTTTGATTCCTTCGTAACAGACCGTGCCATAGACGTACATATCGTCAACCTTCGCAAGAAGATTGAACAGAACCCGAAGGAACCGCGGCTCATTCGAACGGTTTGGGGATTCGGCTATAAGTATACCGCTCAGCATACGAGCAAGAATCAAAGCTGAATAAGCTATTATGTAAGAAGAATCACTCTATAACATGGAGTGATTCTTTTTTTTGCCCATTTGCCAGCAATACTATCAATATTCGCCGCCATTCTCCTAATTGTAAGGTTGTTAGAACGGGTATTAAATTATCTAACAATGTTCTAAATATTGCTCATTAATTTTTCTAATAGTTGTATGACAAAATGAGTGTATATAACTGAAATGGAAAAGGATGGTGGTCGAACAACATGGATGCGTTGACCGGTTTGCCTTGTCGCAAGGAGGCTTTTGCACAGCTGGAATTGGCCGTAAATGTCGTACGTGCAGCAGGCAAGCGGATGGTGGTGGCGTTGGTGGATTTGGATAAATTTTATCGCTTAAATGAAACCAAAGGAACAGAATTTGGCAACCATGTACTCCTCATGATGGGGCAGCGTCTGGCTGAAGCTAGAAAGGCTGCTACAACGGTGAGTAGAGTTGGTGGAAACAGATTTATGGTAGCTATGCCTGTAGAACATGATGAATGTCAAAGCATGCAAGCTGTGGAGGCTATCAAAAACGCGATTGAACGTCCCATCGAGATTGACGGAGGTGAGCTATATTTGACCTCGAGTATTGGGGCAACGTTGTACCCGAAGGATGGACGAACAAGCGAACAGCTTATATGCCGAGCGGAGTCGGCCCTATACCAATCAAAAGAGCAGGGCGGCAATCGAGCAAGATTTTATAATTTGGAAGATACTAATAAGCTTAACCGACGCATCGCTATCGAAGCGGCATTAAGACCGGCATTATATTTACAGCAATTTCACCTCAGCTATCAACCAATCTATCGCATGGAGGACGGCAAGCTTAAAGGATTTGAAGCGCTGCTGCGCTGGCAGCATCCTGAGCTTGGCGATATTTCACCTACAGAATTTATACCTATAGCTGAGCATAGCGGTCTCATTGTACCTATTGGAGAATGGGTGCTTAGAGAATCGTGCAAAACGCTCGCGAACATGAGCAAATATGGTTTAAATAGTCTTAACATGTCCATTAATATATCTTCTCTTCAGCTGCAAGATTCGACCTTTTCACAAACGGTGCTGCATGTGTTAAAGGAGTATGAGCTTGCGCCCTCCTCATTTGAGCTTGAAATAACGGAAAGCGGTATGCTTCATACTTCAACTACAGCCATATCTACACTTAGCCGGCTTCGAGCAGCTGGCGTTCGAATCATATTAGACGATTTTGGAACAGGCTTCTCTTCCCTCACCAACTTGAATCAATTGCCGATTCATTGCCTTAAGATCGATAAGTCATTCATTAGAAACATTGATCTGCAAAGCGCGGATCGCATTATCGTTGAAGGCATCATTAATCTCGTTCATAAGCTTGGTCTTGAAGTGATTGCCAAGGGTGTAGAGTACAAGGAACAATACGAATTATTAGGAGAATGGGGTTGCAATTATGTACAGGGATTCCTTCTGGGCAAACCACAGGAACCTGACGTGCTTGATATATCCATGATACGACGTTCGGAATACACAGCAAAGAAGATGACTAAAGGAGAACTGTAAAGTGAGTCTATTGAACAAGCTAAAAAATCTTCGATCGATCAAACCTACGATTCGTATAAAGCTAATGGCGTTATGCTTGTCGCTTCTTTTAATTCCTAGCATTCTAGTTAGTACTTTAAGTTACAATACTGCTGTTAGCGAACTGGACAAGGGCGGCGAAAAGCTGCTTCAAAATAGCGTTAAAAGCACCATTGGTTTAATTGCATTGCTCGACACACAGGTGAAAGCAGGAGCGATTGACCGCGCCAAAGCAGAGGAGTTCGTCAAAGTCACTATGCTTGGGCCAAAGAATGAGGCAGGCAAACGGCCTATCAATAAAAGCATTGATCTCGGCGAAAATGGTTATGTTTTTGCATTAGACAAAGACTCACTCACGATTGCCCATCCCACGATGGAGGGCAGCAGTCTTGCTGGACTTAAGTACAGCGATGGAGAACCAGTGCTCGATTCTGAATGGGGTCTCCCTGTTTCGGATGCCTTCATGAAGAAAGCGGAGTCGGGTGGCGGTTTTGTTTATTATACTTGGGCGCTTCCGGGTACAGAGAATGAACTGGCGTCGAAAATTACTTACCTAGAGAAGGACCCTCACTGGGGCTGGATTATTGCCGCGGGTACATATATGCAGGATTTTAATAAGGGTGCTGAACAGATTGTGACGGTGACAATCGTTACCTTATTAATTACGATAGCGGTCGGTATGGCAGCAACAATACTGTTTACGATCCGCATGACACGGCCAATCAAGCAGGTTTCTGCGCTTTCGATGGAGGTTGCAAAAGGTAATCTTCAAATAGATCCAATTATTTGCCATTACCGAGATGAGACAGGTGTACTTGCTGTAAGTTTTAATGAAATGGTAATGCAGCTTAAAACGCTTGTGTACGAGGTGGGGAGCAGCGTGGATCAGGTAGCTGCTTCCTCGGAGGAGCTTATGGCTAGCGGAGAACAAACCAGCCATGCAAGCGAGCATATCGCATATACGATTCAGAAGGTAGCAGATGGGGCAGAGAAGCAATCGGCTAGTGCTGAGCAGAGCTTTCAGGTTATACATGAAATGTCGGCAAGCGTTCAGCAAATTGCTGTCAGCACGGAGCAAGCGTCACATGCAGCCAAAAAAACTTCCCGCCAGGCAACAGAAGGAAACGAGACGCTGCAGCAGGCAGTTGTTCAAATGGAATCGATACAGCTATCCTTTAATAGTTTGGCTGCAGCCGTACAAGGACTTGGGAATCGATCCACTGAAATCGTTAGAATGGTGCAGGTTATATCAGACATTTCTGCTCAGACGAATCTGCTTGCACTGAACGCTTCTATAGAAGCGGCCAGAGCGGGCGAGCATGGCAAAGGCTTTGCGGTTGTAGCTGGCGAGGTTCGCAAGCTGGCAGAGCAAACGAAGGAATCAAGCGATCATATTACGAAGATTGTTATGGCTGTTGGCACGGAGACGGAACGTGTGGTGCTGGCGATGAATGATGCGGGCACTGTCGTATCCGGCGGCATCCAAGCAGTTGAAGGAGCAGGCCGCATATTTGGCTTTATACGGGACGAGGTTATGCAGGTTGCTGAGCAAATTGATGAGGTTTCACAAGCAGCAAATGGCATTGCAGCAGGTACGGAGCAAGTGATGCTGACCATTAAAGAGGTCGTTGATATCGCGGTTGAAGGAGCTTCTGGTACGCAATCTGTAGCTGCAGCGGCGCAGCAGCAGACGGCCTCGATGGAAGAAATTGCAGCGGCATCAGCTATGCTTGCCAATATGGCAGAGCATTTGCAGAAGGAAATTATGAAATTTAAGGTTTAGCTTAAAGGAGAATGAATAATGCCCTAGCAGCGATATGCTGTTGGGGCTTTTTTTAGGCGAATGGGATTGATAAAAACACAAAAAGACCTGACGGGCACTTTGCCTGCAGGTCTTTCTTTACGAGTTATCTAACATACTTCAAGGTAGAGCTTTGTGCCGTCGTTATACTGAAAAATAGCGACATCACGCACCATTTCAACAGATTTGATTCTTCTCCACTTTTTGCGGAAGTCAAAATCGAGTTCTAGTTCGTACAATTTATGATGAAGCAGATCTATGGATGCGGATTGTTCATTAGGGTAATAGACTGGGACAGAACGACTTTTAAAGGTAAC
Organism: Paenibacillus sp. MCAF9; assembly: GCF_052114265.1. Lineage (NCBI taxonomy): Bacteria > Bacillati > Bacillota > Bacilli > Caryophanales > Paenibacillaceae > Paenibacillus > Paenibacillus sp. MCAF9. Next base: position 3,459 of record NZ_JBFREL010000010.1, on the reverse strand, counting down.
GATTTTCATCATTTCCTATAACACCTCCGATCAATTTCCTCCATTCTAACGTAAATATTTTAGCCCCTTATGAATATGTGGTCAGAATTTTGTTTACTTTATTTACACTTTTCTAACATGTTCGACAATTACTGCACATGCTTAAGAGGTGTCGCAGCTGCAATCTCATGTATGAAAGCCATAGAAAAACTGGCGGAATGATCAACTGAATGATAGCTTGCGAAATATTTCCTTAAAGCTTTCGCTGCTGGTTGCATAATAAATGATTGCGATGAGCGTCAAATGAAGCGGATAAAAGCTGCGCCAAACGAAGCGCGGTACTTTGATGGTTTCGAGGCTGCGCATGAAATCAGGCACATAGACCATAAGAATAGTAGCAAATATGCTAAAAGGCTGTATGAACCATTCCTTTATAAAGATGCTTACCACTTCCAAGGAGAAGTGAAACACAACAAAGGATTGATTATGAGCATAACGATAAATGAGTACGAGCAGTGCAGCATATGCGCCATAGCTGAAGGGCATAAACTCGAGAAGTCCAGCGAGTGAAAGGCAAAGCAGAACTTGAAGAAGCGGCTTGCCATTCCATTTGTCTAGAAGGCGCAGAAGCAGCAGGCAGACGAATAAAGTGCCTACCGTATTGACTTCAAGCCGGTAAAAGGCAAATTGATAAGGCAGCTGCGATAAAAGCGCGATCCATGCTACCCGTTTCAGATAACGATCCAAATTGCTCGTTCGGTAATAACCGAGGACAATCGCGAGCGCATAGAAGGGGAGTGCCAGCCGTCCAATGATTCTCCAAACGACGTTCTCAGGGAACCATAACAGACCAATATGATCAATAAGCATAGTAAGCATAGCCAAAACTTGAATCGCAATCACCTTCGTTCCCTCGCCTTTTGTTTAGTATAGCATAGGAAAACGAGGGAATAGGAGCAGGAAGACCTCCAAGCCGCTTTGCGCGCATGAGGAGGTCTTCCTTGAATCATGACATGGTTATAGTCCGGCGTTTTTCTGCAGCCGACGGGCAATTTCAATAAAATCCTCTTGCGAGATGCCTGGAGCAAACTCTTCTGGAAGCTCGCTCAAATCAGGCATAGGTGCGCCTTGCGGTGCGCCCTGAATGACCTCAAGCTCAGCGCCGGTAAGCGGATTTTGTCCATTCCAAATGAGGACAATATCCTTGTAGTCGTTCTGGCTAAATGTATACAGCTTGTTGCCAAGCCCCATTGCTTCGTATTTCCGAGCCGTTTCGAAGCTGTTGTTGCTAAGGTCGGGAATAGGGATAAGCTTCTTCACATCAACACCCGTTGCGATTTCGAGCGCTTTGGCATAGGCAAGCACATGGACGCCGCCGCGAACGAGCAAATATCCGATCATCGCCCTTGCTGTAGGATGATCCGTCATCTCAAATACTCGCATTTTATGCGTTCGTGCTCCGCACTCCAAGAAGAAATTATGCAGCAAATCAAGCACGAGATTGCCGCTGCTAAATACATTATCGCCAGTCCATGCGCGTCCCATCGAATCACCTGGCAGCGAGGTTTGACCGGTTTGTATAAAAAAATAGCTGTTGCGCTTATTTATGCCTTCCTTTAGTGGGGCAGAATTAGGATCACCGGGACTTGTTGTCCCTGTTAACACCATATTAATAGCTGTCGAAACAAGCTCCACATGGCCAAATTCCTCTGCTGTTATGCTGGATACGAGGTCGTAGAACGGTTTAAGCTTCTTTTTCTCACGGAAATTAAAGGACTGATACATATAGTTGTTTAAGGTGGACATTTCACCAAATTTTCCTCCAAGCAGCTCCTGCACCGCTGCCGCGGCGTTCGCATCCGCGTAAGGTGATGGCGGGAGTTCTATCTGAAGCCGATTTATCCGTTCAATCATGAGTCTACTCCCCTCATTTCATCGACGTTTCATTCTATGCATATGTATGACAGCTTTCGCAGTCATAGACCGTCGATGTCAAAAGGGACATGCTTTTGTCGAATGAATCCAAGCCAAACTTGATACTTAGAGCAGTGTGATGACAAGAAGCTCATACAGAACGAGTGGCAGCACCGCATTGTACGGGTTCATGAAAGCGCGCGGGTCTCGCATCGTACATTGCAAATAAAGAATGCAGTGATCGATATGCATAAGCTTACCTTCAAATACATGTCCATCGATGGTCTGGACGCAAACGTATTTATGCATATGACCGCCGCACATGTTCATAATCCTATCGCGTACCTCCATCACCATTGCCGTGTGCTGCGCTTCGGCTTCATAGATCACTGGAGCGGGTTTCTCCATGCCTGCCATGTTGCTCATATTGGGCATGCCGCCCATACTGCCGACGTTCGGCATACTGCCCATGTTGCTCATATTGGGCATGCCGCTCATACTGCCGACGTTTGGCATATTGCCCATGTTGCTCATATTGCCCATGTTGCTCATATTGGACATGCTGCCCATATTGCCTGCTTTCGGCATACTGCCCATGTTGCTCATATTGGGCATGCCGCTCATACTGCCGACGTTTGGCATATTGCCCATGTTGCTCATATTGGAGGACATGCTTCCCATATTCCCCGTATTCGGCATACTGCTCATGGTGTTCATGTTAGGCATGCTGCCCATGTTGCCGGGGGTTGGCACATTGCCCATATTGCCAATATTGCCCATGCTCATCATATTTTCTGCCAAGCCAAAGACCTCCATTCGTATGGTATGTCATATAGGTATGCAGGAAGCGAGCGGGTCATACAAAAATGGAAGGTTAAATTCAACATATGGAGGGCGATACCCGTCCATGCAAATCTCTTAAATTTACATAGAATAGAGTATGTTCGATAGGGAGGTGGAATAATATGTCTGCTAAATCAATACTGAAAGTTAGCAATGTGAAAGCTGCTCGCAAAACAAAAAGCCGAGCTCGTATTTCTTCTGAAAGCATAAGCCCAGTGGAGCAAAAAAGCTGCGGCCGCAGAGAAGACCCGGCAGTTGAAGCGATGCAAGAAGCAGGAGCTGAGCTAAGTGATATTTTTAAACAGCTGAAAGATGAGCGCACTGCTGCCAAACTTGTGAGAGCGATACGATGTCGTGATGCAAGAGCCGTTCAAAGCTTGATTGATTGCCATTGCCGTGTAGTTAGCTTCTTCTGCACGCGTGACAAGGACTGTGTAAGAATTTTCTGTGCGTTCGGAAGAAATCAAGATGTAACCGTCTCATTTGATATTTGCGTCAAAAGAGAAGTAGATGAATGCCGTCGTCAATTCTGGTAATTTCAATTTAATAAGAAGGGCTGTCAATAATTTTATGTTGAACTGCACCCCGTCAAGTAGACAATACAAATAATAAAACCTGTTAAACGGCCTTAGTCCTAAACTCCATTGGACTGAGGCCGTTTAGTTTTGCCTGTAATCGTTCGTTGTTGTAAAAGTGGATGTAGGCTTCAATGTCCCGTTCAAG